>JALWPC010000586.1 GCA_026995265.1 Paracoccaceae bacterium | reverse complement strand
AGCATCAGCCCCCGCCCGAAAAACGCCCGCCGCGCCAGCGCCTTGGCCAGCGGCACCGCAAGCCCAACGCTGATCAACGCCGAAAGCCCGGCTTGCAGCAGGGTGAAGCGGATAGCGGGCCACAGGGCCGCGCCGCCCCCCGTTTCCGCCCGCAAAAGCAGGGCGGCGACGGGGGCCAGCACCAGCGCCGCAACCAGCAGGAGCGCGATATAGCCCAGCGGCTTCACCGGCTCAGCACAGACACCCACTCATCCACCGCCGCCTTGCGGTCCGCATCTGAAACGGTGAGCGGGCCCTCAACGGGGGTGGGCATTGGGCCAAAGCCTTCGGGCACGGGGGTGTGGGTGGCCGGATACATCCAGTTGGTTTCGGGGATGATGCTCTGGAAGGCGTCAGAGGTGATGAAAGCAAGGAAGTCATCGGCCAGCGCCTGATGCGCGCTGCCCGCCAGCTTCGCCGCCACCTCCACCTGCATGTAATGCCCCTCGCTGAACCGCGCGGCAGATTTGCTCGCGTCGCCCTCGGCGATCAGGTGGTAGGCGGGCGAGGTGGTGTAAGAGAGCACCATATCGGCCTCGCCGTTCAGAAACATGCCGTAAGCCTCCGACCAGCCCTTGGTGACGGTGACGATGTTGTCGGTAAGCCCCTGCCAGATGCCCGCCGCCCCGTCGCCATAGGCCGCCTTTACCCAGAGCACCAGCCCGAGCCCGGGGGTGGAGGCGCGGGGGTCCTCGATCACGATGCTGAGGTCGGAAGCCGCCAGCGCCGCAAAGCTGTCGGGCGGGGTGGAAAGCGTGGTGTTGTCATAGACAAAGGCCAGATAGCCCCAGTCATAAGGCAGAAAGGTGTCATCCGCCCACGCCACCGGCAGGGCCAGCCCCTCGGGGGCCTTGGCCAGCGGGGCAAACAGCCCCGTGGCGCGGGCCTGCGCCAGCAGCGAATTATCCAGCCCCAGCACCACATCGGCCCCGCTATGCGCGCCCTCCAGCCGCAGGCGCGAGAGCACGGCGGCCCCGTCGCCCGCGCTGACAAAGTTCAGCGTGCAGCCGCATTCGGCCTCGAAGGCGGCCTTGATCTGCGGGCCGGGGCCCCAGTCGGCCACGAAGCTGTCATAGGTGTACACGGTGAGGGTTTCGGCCATGGCGCCGCCAAAGGGCAGGCAGAGGGCCGCAGCAAGAAGGGATGTTTTCATAGGTCTCTCCATAAGCCACGGCGCAAGCAAAGTGTGGGGGAGAGCCCAGACCTTCCCTACGCCGGCATGATCCGGTTCAGGTTCAACGGGTCCGCATGATGCGTCTCAGCCAGAAAGGCCCCCCGAGGTGGGGGCAGGATAGGCCGCGGCGGGTGAAAAGGCAATAACCGATGGCGCAGAGTTAAGTAGCATTGCAAGAGAAATGTTCTACCAATGATAGTATCATAACTACTAACCTAGGTTAATAGTTACGATGGGTGCCATTATATGCAATAAAACCAATGTGTTGCGGTGTGTCGGGGAGAATTCCGCGCCCTGATCGCGTGGCGCCGAACCTCGGCGTCGGCCGTTAGGCCCCCGTGGCCATTTGGGCTTTTGCCCGTGCACCGCTTGCGCTAAAAGGGCGGAAAGGGAGATTGCCATGTCAATGAACAGCTTTGGCCATATGTTTCGGGTCACCACATGGGGCGAGAGCCACGGGCCGGCGCTGGGGGCCACCGTGGATGGCTGCCCGCCCAATGTGGAGGTGAGCGAGGCCGTGCTTCAGCATTGGCTGGACCGGCGCAAACCCGGGCAGAACAAATTCACCACCCAGCGGCAGGAGCCGGACAAGGTGGAGATCTTGTCGGGCGTTTTCGAGGGCAAAACCACGGGCACACCCGTGCAACTGATGATCCGCAATACCGACCAGCGCTCGAAGGATTACGGCGAGATCGCCCGGAGCTTCCGCCCCGGCCACGCTGACTACACCTATTTCACCAAATACGGCAACCGCGATTACCGGGGCGGCGGGCGCTCCAGCGCGCGGGAAACGGCGGCGCGGGTGGCCGCGGGTGGGCTGGCGCGGGCGGCGCTGGGGGATGGCATCCGCATCAAGGGCTACATGGTGCAGATGGGCGACCGGAAGATTGACCGTGCGCGCTTTGACCTCGACGAGATCGAGCGCAACCCGTTCTGGGTGCCCGATGCCGTGGCCGCCGAGGAATGGGCGGATTATCTGGATGGCTTGCGCAAGGCCCATAACTCGGTGGGGGCGATTGTCGAGGTGGTGGCCTCGGGCGTGCCTGCGGGCCTCGGTGCGCCGGTTTATGCCAAGCTGGACACCGATATTGCCGCCGCGATGATGTCGATCAACGCGGTGAAAGCGGTGGAGATCGGCGCGGGCATGAGCGCGGCGATGCTGACAGGCGTTGAAAACGCTGACGAGATGCGCATGGGGCCGGACGGGGTGGAATTCAGCTCCAACCACGCGGGCGGCATTTTGGGCGGGATCAGCACGGGGCAGGATATTGTCTGCCGGTTTGCGGTGAAGCCCACCAGCTCCATCCTCACCCCGCGCAAGACCATCACCAAAGATGGCCGCGAGATCGAGCTGGTCACCAAAGGCCGCCACGACCCCTGTGTGGGCATCCGCGCGGTGCCTGTGGGCGAAGCGATGATGGCCTGCGTGATCCTTGATCACCTTCTGCTGCACCGTGGACAGATCGGGCAGAATCAGGGTGAAATCGGGGCCTGATTGGCCGCCTATTGTCAGGCCGGCGTAAAGGTGAGCGCCAAACCATTGATGCAATGGCGCTTGCCTGTGGGCGCGGGGCCGTCATTGAACACATGGCCAAGGTGGCCGCCACACCGGCGGCAATGCTCTTCAATGCGGGTGCCGCCAAACAGCGAGACATCGCGGCGGTTGCGCACATTGCCGAAAATCGCCCGATAAAAGCTCGGCCAGCCGGTGCCGCTGTCAAACTTGGTCGAGGCGCGGTAGACCGGCAGATCACAGCCCGCGCATTTATAGGTGCCATTGCGATGCTCGGCCAGCAAGGGGCTGGATTCGCCCAGTAGCGAATTGGTAAACGGGCGTTCGGTGTCCTGCTGGCGCAAGATGGCATATTGCGCCGGGGTCAGGCGGGCCCGCCATTCGGCGTCCGACAGCATAATCTCGAAGGTCTCGGCGGCATGGCTGCGAAAGCCCAGCGCGGGGGCCCCGAGGGCGGCGGCGGAGGTGGCAAGGAAGGTGCGGCGGGAAATCATAGTCTACTCCAGGTTTGAATTAGGATTGCACAGTATATAGGCGTAGATTATGTTTCACGGGGTCACTTTGCCTTGAGGGAATGTGATCAGGGCCGGATGATCACCTTACCGTCGCCAAGCTGCGTGGCGGCCGCCAGTTGGCTGACCACATCGGCAAGCCTGATCCGGGTGGCAATATCGGTATGCCAGCGGCCATCGGCAAAGCGGGCCTGCACCTCGGAGACCACGCGCATCTGGTCGGCAGGCGGGGTGCTGTGCATCCATTTGGTCAGCCAGAAGCCTTCGATGCGTTTATCCATAAAGATAAGCTGACCGGGCTGGGTGAGCACCGGCGGGGTGCCCGCCAGGTTGCCATAAATCACCCAGCGCGCGCCGTTGGGCATATTGGCAAACACCTGTTCCGAGGTTTGGTCCGCCACCGCATCAAGGAATATGCGTGGCTTCAGGGCGCGGCTGGCTTTGGTGAAATCATCGGCAAAATCGGCAACGGTAACATCCAGCACCTCGCTTGCACCCAGCGCTTTGAGCGGCGCTATGGCCTCGGCGCGGCGCACCAGGGCGATGGTGTCCAGCCCCGAATCTTTGGCCAGCCCGATCATCAGCTTGCCCAGCTGGCTGGCGGCGGCAGAGATCACCAGCGCGGTTTTGGCCTGCGCGGCAATATCCACCATTGCCATGGCGGTCAGCGGGTTTACGATTTGCGCCGCGCCGTCTTCGTCGGAAATATCGTCGCGCAGCGGCATGCAGTTTATGGCGTCGCATAGCACACATTCGGCCCAAGCCCCCGCATTTGCAGCCACAAACGCCACCCGCTTGCCCAGCAGCCCCTCGGCCCCTGCGCCCGCGCCCACCACGTCTCCGCAGCCCTCGAACCCCGCCGCCGCGCCCTTGATGCGCGGCTGGCCGTATTCGCCTTTTATAAAGTGAAGGTCAGACGGGTTCACCGAGGCGGCGCGCAGTTTCACCACCACTTGCCCCGCGCCCGCTTTGGGCATCGGCAACTCGGCCGCTTCCAGCCAATCGGCGGCATCTTCAATGCGCGGCCCTGTGGCCTGCCCTGAATAACCGCCTTCTTTTAGTACCACGGCAAACATCGGCATTCCTCTTGGCTACAAAAAGCGGGCATCGTGTGCCCCAGCATATCCTGTGCCACTTTCTGCCAAGAGGCAAGCCTGTCACCGGCCCTTTGGGCGAATCGGGCCAGCTAGCTGCGCCCGTATTTGTCATCAAAACGCTCTATATCGTCTTCGCTCAAATAGGCACCGGTTTGCACTTCGATCAACTCCAGCGGGGTGTCTCCGGGGTTTTCCAGCGCGTGTTTCACCCCCACCGGAATGTAAATCGACTGGTTTTCAGACAGGCGCAGCACCTTGTCGCCCTTGGTGACCCTGGCCGTGCCACGCACAACCACCCAATGCTCGGCACGTTGCCGGTGCTTTTGCAGCGAAAGCTTGCCCCCCGGCTTGACCGTGATGCGCTTGACAAGGTAGCGGTCGCCCCTGTCCACACGGTCATAGCTGCCCCAGGGCCGGTAGACATCGCGGTGATAGGAAAGCTCCGGCCGATCTTCGGCCTTCAAGCGCGCCACAAGCGCCTGAATTTCGCCGACGCGGGCCTTGGGCACCACCAGAACAGCGTCCTTTGTTTCAACAATCACCAGGTTTTCGCAGCCAACCGAAGCCACGAGCCGGCTTTGCGCGTTGATATAATTGCCCCGCCCCCCAATGCTGATCACATCGCCGACCTCGCAATTTTCATGCCCGTCTTTAGCGGCGGTATCCCACAAGGCCGTCCAGGAACCAATGTCGCTCCAGCCCGCATCCAGCGGCAGCATCACGAGGTTCTCGGCCTTTTCCATGACAGCGTAATCAACGGATTCGCTCGGGCAGGCGATAAAGGCTTCACGATCAAAGCGGAGGAAGTCTAGATCGGCGGTGCGGCCCTGAAAAGCGGCTTCGCAGGCGTGCAGAATATCGGGGCGGTGCTGGCCGAGGGCGGCAAGGTAGGCGCTGGCACGGAACATAAAAATGCCGCTATTCCAGAAATAGGACCCGTCGGCAAGACAGGCCGCGGCCGTGGCGGCATCGGGCTTTTCAACGAAATGCCCGACCTTCAGCCCTGCTCCTTCCGGCGTTTTAGCGTGAATATAGCCGTATCCGGTTTCGGGGCGGGTGGGAGGAATGCCGAAAGTGACGAGATGCCCGGCCCCGGCCAGAGCCTGCCCCTCTGCCACCGCGGCGGCAAACGCCGCCTGATCAGTGATTTTATGGTCGGCGGGCATTACCAGCAAAACCGGGTCTTGCGCGCGGGCTTCAAGGGCGCTCAGGGCAATGGCGGGGGCGGTGTTTCGCCCCGCCGGTTCCAGCAGAATGGGGGCCTTTAGCCCGAGTTGGCGAAGCTGCTCGGCGGCCAAAAACCGGGAATCTTCATTGCAAACCAGCAGGGGTGGCAGATGGGCCACATCACCCAGCCGTGCCAGCGTGGCCTGTAGCAGGGTCTGTGCGCCGTCGAGCGCCAAAAACTGCTTGGCGTAGTGCTTGCGCGAAAGCGGCCACAGCCGCGTGCCGGAGCCGCCAGCCAGAATTACGGGTTGAATCGGCGTCATAGCGCACCGCTTTCCGGAATTTTTGTAGGCGGTAAAGGCATTTAGATCCTGCTCCGGTTTGGCGGCGTTGGCGTGAGAGGCGATTGTTAACTGTTTCTGATTTAATCATTAACAAATCGTCAACGCGGGTGGCAACTGGCAAAATTCGGATGGTCCGGTGCAGATTTTTCATGAAAAAATTGCACATGAATTACCGTCAACACTATGATATTGCGTCATAAATCCCGTATACAAAATAACTACATTCCTAGGAATATAGTTATTTTTGGAGCGTTTTATCGCCGGACGCCCGCCCGCACCTGCGCCCTTGGCATCTGCACACGATGGCGCAACAAACCCCTTGCGCTTTTTTTGCACTCCGCGCTACTCTTGCACTGTAAGGGGGGTGCGATTTGGCCAAGCGTGTTTTAATCGTTGAAGACGAGCCCAACATCGTTGAATCTTTGCGCTTTTTGCTTGAACGAGAAGGGCTGGATGTGGCCGTGCAATCGGACGGTGCCCTGGCGATAGACAGTGTGATCGCCACCCGCCCCGACCTGATCATCCTTGACCTTATGCTGCCAAACCGCAGCGGGTTTGACATCTTAACCGAGTTGCACCAACGCCCGGGCGCGCGACCCAGGGTCATGCTGCTCACCGCCAAAGGCCAGGCGCGCGACCGTGACACCGCCGAAGACATCGGGGTGGACAGCTTCATGACCAAACCGTTTTCCAATAAGGAAATCGTGGCCACCGTGCTGCGGTTGCTGGCATGACCCCCCCCGACCTCGCCTCTGATGCCAGCCGCAAGCGTAAATTGCGGGACAGTGCCCTGTTGCTCCCCCTGTTCGGGGCCTTCCTGCTGGTTTCGCCGCTGATTACGGTGTTTACGGCCGCAACCACGCTGTTCGGACTGCCGCTGATATTTGTCTATATCTTCGGGGTGTGGCTGGGCCTTGTGCTGCTGGCCCGCGCCATGGCCCGGCGGCTGGACAAGGGCTAGGCCGTGCTGTCGCTCAACACCCTTATTGCCGCCAGCCTTGGCTATGCGCTGCTGCTGTTCACCATTGCCTTCTGGGCCGAGCGCCGCGCCCAAGCGGGCCGCATCGGCTGGCTGCGCTCGCCCTTTGTCTACACGCTCTCGATCTCGGTTTACTGCACGGGCTGGACGTTTTACGGCGCGGTGGGTTCGGCCGCCCGCAATGGCTTTGAGTTCGTCACCATCTACCTGGGCCCCACATTGGTGTTCATCGGCTGGTGGTGGCTGTTGCGCAAGCTCCTGCGGGTTGGCCGTGCCCAGCGGATCACCTCGATTGCCGACCTGATTTCCTCGCGCTATGGCAAGAGCACCACGCTGGCGGTGCTGGTCACCCTGCTGGCGGTGATCGGCTCCACCCCCTATATTGCCCTGCAATTGCAATCCATCACCTTAAGCTTTTCGGTGTTTGAAAGCGGGGGCAATGCCACCCTTACCGCCTTCTGGGTCGCCGCTGGCCTTGCCGTTTTCACCATCCTGTTTGGCACCCGCAATGTGGACGCCAACGAGCGCCACCACGGGGTGGTAACCGCCATCGCCATCGAGGCGGTGGTGAAGTTGCTCGCCCTGCTCTCTGTGGGGGTTTTCGTGGTCTGGGGCATTGCCGGTGGCCCCGCCGAGATCTTCGCCAAGGCCCCGCCGGAGATGCTGCGGGGCAGTAGCATTTTCTCGGCCCGCTGGGTGAGCCTGACCATGCTTTCCGCCGCCGCCATCATCACCCTGCCGCGCATGTTTCAGGTGATCGTGGTGGAAAACGCCGAGGAAAAGCACCTTGCCACGGCAAGCTGGGCCTTCCCCGGCTACCTGCTCCTGATGAGCCTGTTTGTGCTGCCCATCGCCATTGCCGGAAATGCGCTGCTGCCCGCGGGGGCGAACCCGGACCTCTACGTGCTGTCGCTGCCGCTCTCGCAGGGGCAGGACAACCTCGCGTTGTTTGCCTTTCTCGGCGGGTTTTCATCCGCCACCTCGATGGTGATCATCGCCGCCATTGCGCTTTCCACCATGGTGTCCAACCATATCATCATGCCGCTCTGGCTGCGCTTTGCCCCGCAGCGCACCGAAACCTCAGGCGATGTGCGCACCATTCTGCTGCGCTCCCGTCGCCTCTCTATTGCGGGCATCCTGCTGCTCGGATACCTCTATTTCCGCCTCACCGGCGGCTCGGGCGCGCTCGCCTCCATCGGGTTGATTGCCTTTGCGGGCATGGCGCAGATCATCCCTTCCCTGCTGGGCGGGCTGTTCTGGCGCGGGGCCAACCGCACGGGGGCGCTTTTGGGGCTGCTGGCGGGGTTTGCGCTCTGGGCCTATACGCTTTTTCTGCCGAGCTTCGAGGGCGGCTTTATCCTCTCGCAGGCGGCGATTGAAAACGGCCCCTTCGGGCTGGGCTTTCTGCGGCCCAACGCCCTGTTTGGCCTCACCGGCTATGACCCGCTGGTGCATTCCCTGTTCTGGTCGATGACCCTCAACATCTCGCTGTTTATCTTTGGTTCCCTGCTCTCCACCCCGCGCCCGCTGGAGCGCATACAAAGCAGCCAGTTTGTCGATGTCTTCCGGCTCAACAAATCTTCCGGCTCCTACCTTGTCTCGCGCTCGGCCACCTCGGAAGACCTGTTCACGCTGGCCCAGCGCATCCTTGGCTCTGATCCGGCCGAGCGGCTGTTTTCCGAAATGGCCCGCCAGCAGGGCAAGGCGAGCGGCCTGCCCGATGCCACCGACAAGCTGGTGCAAAGCCTGGAACGGGAACTGGCGGGCTCGGTGGGGGCGGCCTCGGCCCATGCCATGGTCAGCCAGATCGCGGGGGGCGGCACGGTGTCGGTGGACGAACTGATGAAGATCGCCGATGAAACCGCGCAGATCATGGAATATTCCCAGCAGCTTGAAAACCAGTCGCACCGGCTGGAACAGGCGATGCAGGAGCTGCGCGCCGCCAATGCCCAGTTGACCGAGATGGGGGCGCAGAAGGATGCCTTCCTGAGCCAGGTTTCCCACGAGCTGCGCACCCCGATGACCTCGATCCGCTCCTTTTCCGAAATCCTGCGCGACAGCGACCATCTGGAACTGCCCGAGGCCAAGCGCTTTCTCGGCATCATTCAGGAGGAAAGCGTGCGCCTGACCCGTCTGCTCGACGAAATTCTTGACCTGAGCCACCTGGAAAGCGGCCACGGGCAGCTTCCGCTTGCGCCGGTGGTGTTGCAAGACGCGATTGAAAAATCCCTGAATGCTACGGGAGCTTTGCTGGAGGAGGCCGGGGTGCAGGTTAACCTCGCCTTGCCCGAGGCCCCCGTTATGGTCATTGCCAATTTTGACCGCCTCGCGCAGGTGTTTATCAACCTGATTTCCAATACGGTGAAATACGGGCGCGGGGAAAACCCGACGCTTGCCATCGGCCTGACCCTTTCCGAGACCTTGGCCATTGTGTCCATGGTGGATAACGGCCCCGGCATTGCGCCGCATGATCGCAAAAAGGTGTTCGAGAAATTCACCCGCCTGTCAAAGGCCACCTTGGCGGGCAGTGCCGGGCTTGGCCTGCCGATCAGCCGTGAAATCATGCGCAACTTAAAGGGAGACCTCATCCTGAAGCCCAGCCGCCGCGGAGCCGAATTCGAGGTCAGCATCCCGCTGGCCTGACCTGTTCCGGCTGATCCCTGTGTCACGCAATGGCGCACACCGGCAAGGCTGAGACTCCCCACCTCGCCCTCTGCCGCCTGTCGGGCTGGCCCCCGAGTGCCAGAGGCCGGGTGTCGCAAGCGTTCGCCGTCGGGCCGGATTAGCCTTCGATATGCCTGGCCGCCAGCCCGAGCATGATCAGGGCGATGCCATCCAACAGCAGGCTGATGCCAAGGTAAAGCCCGACCAGCACCACGGTTGTGGCGGGCAGGGCAAAGACCATGATCAGCGCCAGCCCGAGCGAGAGCACCCCGTTGGCCGCCATCCAGCCCCAGCCCTTATGGGGGTAAATGGCCTGGGCGAGGGTAAAGGTGCTGACCGCATCCATCAGCAGGTAAAGCGAGATCAGCAAGGCCACGGCCAGAACCCCGGCCAGCGGGTTGAACAGGATCAGCGTGCCGGTAAAGGTCAGCAACACGGCTTTCACCCAGGACCAGGCCGAGCGCCATTTGGTCAGGAAGGCGAAGTAAAGGCTGAGCGCCCCCCCGGTCAGCATCATCCAGCCCAGAAAGGTGCTGGCCACCAATGAAAGCGCGCCGGGCAGGATGATACCCAGCAGCCCGAGGATGGACAGCAGCCCGCCGACCAGCAGGCTGTGTTTGCGGAACTTCTTCAGAATGGCCCCGTCGAAGCCGGAAAATGCGACGGTGATATTAGAATATGTAGTCATTGGCATTCTCCTTTCCCTGTGTATATGGGGAGGCGAATGTTGCGGTGCAATATGCGCAGATTTTTTTGTTGTGTTGCCAGAGGCGTGGCGTTAGTCGGTGCGGTAATTTTGGCCAATATCGTCTTCGCGGATAATCAGGGTATCCACCGCCTCGTTTTGCGCCACGCGTTTCATGATCGCCCCGGGAAAGAAGGTCACCGGAATATCCGCAAATTGCGGGAAATCGTTGAGCACGTCGGAAATGGCGGTGGCGCAGAAGAGCTTGGGCACATGGCCTTTGGCCTGAGCCGCCGCGATCATGGCGTCGGCCTCCTCGCGGCTGATTTCCAGCGTTTGCACCTTCACGTAATAGCCAAAGCGCGCGTGGTAGGAAAAGTAATATTGCGCATAGCGCGGGGTGATTCCATAGACCACATCATCGCGGCGGGGCAGTTGCGAGTGGCGAAACGACCCGGCGGGATCATAGATGATTTGCTGTGAACCGTTGATCAGCAGGGCGGAGTGTTCGCCGAAATTGGTGTTGGTGTTCACCATGGTGATCACCGACACCGATGCGGGGGCAGGCACGCTGACCTCGGCGGCGGCGATTTCTTCGGGCAGGGCCTTGCCGCTATTGCTGGCACACCCTGCAGTGAACAGGCTTGCGCCAAGCAATATTGCTGCTGTTAGTGCCCGCATTTCAGGGCCCGATCAGGAATTGAAAACAGCCAGAAAGACCAGAATGCCGAGGGAAATGCCTGTTAGCCAGATGATTCCCTTGATGAAACCGGCGAAGGTTTTTTCTTGGTGGCTGATGTCCATGGACCCGTGTTTGTATTCGCTCATTTTGCGTCTCCCGTTTTGGTTTTGTCCGGTTTGCCAGAAATCGGCGCGTTTGAAAAGGGGGTTTTAGCGGCTGCGCCACAGAAACGCACCATCGGCGCGGCGCGCGCGGCTGACCTGCCCGCTTTGGTGCAGGTGGTTGAGGTGGCCAATGGCCTCAACCAGCGCCAGGCCATATTCGCCCGCGCCGATTTTGCGCTTGAAAAGCGGCGGGAAGCACTCGGCAGCGGTGCGCGGTGTGGTAAGATGGGTTTTGAGGCGCTCCAGCGCCGAATGGTGGTTGTTTATCAACTGGGAAAGGCGCGTTTCAAGGCCATAAAACGGCAGCTTATGGCCGGGCAGCACGAGGTGTTCTGGCCGCGCAAAGGGCTTGAGGCGCTCGCAGCTTTCCAGCCACGCGCCCACGGGGTCGGCCTCGGGTTCGGTGGCGTAAACGCCGAGGTTGGAGGAAATGCTGGCGATGATCTGGTCCCCGGCAATCACCACGTCATCCGACCACAGGGTTAGGTGGTCCGGCGCATGGCCCTGCCCAAGCCGCACGGTGAAGTCCCGCGCCCCGATTCGCAGGGTGTCGCCCTCATCGAGGCGCCTGAAGCCCAGCGGCATGGGGGCGACCACATCGGCAAAGTTGAAGGGGCGCTCGGCGCGGCGCTTTTCGTAGAAATCGGGGTCCATGCC
>JALWPC010000585.1 GCA_026995265.1 Paracoccaceae bacterium | reverse complement strand
TTACGGTTTTGACTTTAACCGTCTCGCCGTTATCGACGAAGCTGTAAAAGCAGGTGCCCGATGAGGGCGCGCAATCATGCGGGGCATAGGTGAAGGCGTCGGCCCCCATGGACCAATAGGTGGTCTGGCTGGCCCGATTGACACGCAGAGTCACGGTTTCGCTTGGCGCATTGAAATACGCGACCACCATCTCGAAGAGGAATTCGTCGCCATCGGGGCGGATATAGCGCACCTTGACCAGCGCATCGGATTCGACCGAAACAAAGCTGTAATTTTCGGGCAAGGTGCGCAAATCAAAGCTTTGCGCTAAAGCGGGCGGGGTGAGGAGAAGCAGGGAAAAGAGGATTTTCAGCAAACAATTATCCTTGTTTAAGTGCAGGCTTCTGTTGCCAGGTGCCTGCGGACCCCGCCAGACGAAGCTATTCGCCTGGAGTTAAGTTTCGGTTTTTCGCACAGCTTAGGCTGCGAGAGCTACCGGAGCATGATTGTCATTTGCAATTATGCGTTTTACGCCGATACGGTGGCAGTCCGCCGGGTGAAAGCTAACATCTTTGAACGTCCGTCGATCCTGTTTCGGCCCCGTGATCCTTCAAATGAAAGGATTTTGGTGGA
The DNA here is from genome assembly GCA_026995265.1 of Paracoccaceae bacterium. Classification (GTDB taxonomy): domain Bacteria; phylum Pseudomonadota; class Alphaproteobacteria; order Rhodobacterales; family Rhodobacteraceae; genus UBA3077. The sequence goes on along the minus strand of JALWPC010000585.1, from coordinate 11,086 downwards.
GCCGCCGGGTACCGCCCCCGGGTCCGATCCGTCTATTACATGCGCGTTTATCACCATAGTCCCCGAGGGGACGCTTTATATATAGGGGCTTACGGGGCGCTTGAAAAGGGGTTAGCGCAGGTTTGGGGTTTTCTGCACACGGGGTTTGAAGAAAATCGGGATGAAGCCGAGCGAAAACAGGCCAAAGCCGAGAATCCAGAAGGTGGCGGCGGCGTGCAGCAGGGGCTCGACATCGGGGAGGAACTCGCCTGCAATGCGGGTCAGCACCCCGAGCAATACCAGCGCATAAATCGCGGTGACGGTTTTGCTGGCGGCCAGTGGGCGGCCGGAATGGCCAAGGCTGGTGCGGGTGAGCATGGCCAGTGTCACAAGTCCGATGGCACCAGCCGTGAAGGCGTGCGGGATTTGCGAGGCGCGGGACCAGCCAGGCAGGAGGTCGCCGGCGGCGATGGTCAGAAAGCCGTAGGGGATGAAGAAAAAGCCGATATGCAGGATGGTGACAAGGGGCTCGGCAAGGGTGCGGTGGCCCGCCCAGCGGGCAAGGCGAACAAGGTTGAGCAGCCCCGCGAGGGCGGCCATGGGGCGGGTGGCAATGCTCTCGGGCATGATCACCCATAAGGCGAGGGCAAGGGCGCTGGCACCCATGGTGGCTTTGTCGAAATTATCCATCGGGGCGGGGAGGCGGCCCTTGGGCTGGCGCATCAGCCAGTTGCGGGTAAAGCTCGGGATGATACGGCCGCCAATGACCATGATCAGCATAACAATAAGGGCAACGCCCGCGCGAATACCGGTGCCATCAAACCCCGCCGTGGTGGCGGCTTCATAGTAAAACAGCCCGTTGGCCGCCCCGATGAGCGCCAGAATGATCAGCACCTTCAGGTTGCGCCAGTTCTTGCCCGCGATAATTTCGCGAGCTATGATCAGGGCCAGCACGGCGATGAAAGAGAGGTCTATGATCGGGGCAACGAGTGGCGGCAGATAGACCGAGACCAGGAGCGCCACGCGCCCCGCCAGCCATAGCCCCGCCAGCGCCGCCACGGAAAAGCCCATCACCGGCATTCGCCCTGTCCAGTTGGGCACAGCGGTGAGCAGAAAGCCCGCGATCACCGCCGAGGTGTAGCCGAATACGAATTCGTGCAAGTGCCAGTCTACGCCGCTGAGGCGGCTCGGGATGTCTACCCCCGCCGCCAGAAAAGCCACCCAAAGCACCATGGCCAAGGTTGCCCACAGACCCGCACCAAAAAAGAACGGCCGGAAACCGAGGCTGAAGATAACGGGCCCTTTATAGGCGCGGCGCTGTTGGGTGGTGGTTTTCATGGCTTGCCCCGACAAGTGTTCACTTGGTTACTTATACCAGATAGGCCCGGCTGAGCGCCAATGCAAGGTGGTTTATGACCCGGGCCGCACCAACTCGCGCAGCAGCTTGGCGCGGATGGTGCGGGGGTAGTCGGAAAAGCCGGTGGAGGTGAGCACAAACCCCTCGGGCGTGGTCACATAGCGGCGGTAGAATTCGGAAATTGCATTGCCCATCAGGTCAATCGCCACGCCGTTGATCTCGATCCCCAGCCGCGCGGCGCGGCGGCTTTGGTTCGAGGTTTCCACGCCGGCATTGCTCGCCCCGTCGCCCGAAACGTCTATCACCTTGCGCTGGCAATCGGGAACATCGCCAAACTGGTCGATGGCATAGGAAATCGCGCTGCCCACCGCGGTTTTGGAGTTCACAAATTCACGCCGCATGGCGCGCACCGCGTTGGAGAGCGCTTCTACATCCCCCTGGCTGTGCATCCGCCGCCACGGGATCGCCGCCCGCTGGTCGTGCGCGCCCGACCATTGCACCACCATCAGTGCCACGCGGTCGCGCACCAGCACGTTGATCACCTCTGTATCCAGCAAAGCCTCCGCCAGCCCGTCGCGCTGATAGGCATATTCGCCCCCGTCAATCGAGGTGGAAACATCCATGGACAGGATCAATGCCAGCTTGCAGGCCAGCGCGGGCCTGGCGAAAAGGCTGAGGAGCAATCCGAGTCGAAGCATCTGTTATTCCAGCATTTTGTCGATTACCTCTGAGCCGATCGAATGGCGCAGCGGGGTGAATTCCCCCGCGCCCAGCATGGCGGTGAGGGCGTCATCCATCACGCGGTGGGTGGCCCGGGCAATGGCCGAGCCAAGGCTGATGCGGCGCACCCCGGCGGCGGCAAACGCGGCGACTGAGTGCTGCAAATACGGCCCCGCCGCGAGGGCATTGACCGGCCTGTCCACCGCCGCGCAGAGCCGCGCAATGTCGTCCATGCTCTTCGGGATCGGCACATATATCACATCAGCCCCCGCCGCCGCAAAAGCCTGTGCCCGCCTTATGGCCTCGTCCATATCATAGGCCCCGAGCATCACCCCGTCGGCCCGCGCGGTGAAGGTGAAAGGCCGGCCCAGAGCCCGCGCCGCTCCGGCTGCCGCGGCTACCCGCTCCACCGCCAGCTCGAACGGGTAGGAAGGCTCATCGTCCTGCATGGTGCTATCCTCGATAGAGGCCCCCGAAAGCCCAGCCTCCCCCGCCAGATAAATCGTTTCCGCCACCACCTCGGGCGCGTCTCCATAGCCGTTTTCAAGGTCGCCATTCACCGGCAAGGGCGTGGCCGCAACGATTTCAGCCGCGTGCAGCAGCGCCTCGTCACGGCTCACATGGCCCATATCGGGCTTGCCCAGGGTAAAGGCATGGCCCGCCGAGGTGGTCGCCAGCGCCACCGCGCCCTTCGCCGCCATCAGCTTGGCGCTACCGATATCCCACGGGTTGGGCATCACAAAGCATCCGGCTTGGTGAAGGTCTGCAAAATGCTGGTGTCGGCGCATGGGGCCTCCTTAGTTCACACTGAATTCCACCCGATCGGTAAAGGGCACGATGATGCCTTTGCAGACATTGCTTTCGGCGCGGTAGACCACCCACGGGTGGCTGTAATAGCTTGGCTGTTCGTAGCTTTCACCGGGTTTGAGGGTGTTGTAATACACCTCCTCGCCGTCATAATTCAGCCAGAGGATGTCCACATCGGTGTCGGCATTGTTGGTGAAAACAATGGTGGCGAGGTGCTCGGATTCAATCGAGACCAGACCGCCCTGGTAGCAGTTGATCGCCGAATTGGTTTGCGCCAGCGCGGGGCTGGCAAGGCAAAGCAAGGCCATTGCGGGCTTAAACATCAGGCACCTCCGTTACGCCAAGTATCGGGGGAAAAGCGGATTTGGGCAAATCAATTCTTAACAAAGGATTTTGGGAAAAAATGAATGAAAGCCCAAGCCTCATTATCCGTGTAATCTATTGTATTATAACAGTATTACGCGCTCGTCAGATGTCTATTCTCCTAGGATAATAGACACTTTAAACTGCGGAATTGTTTCAGAATTTCCCGTTGGAATGGTTGTTTTCAGGTTACGGTGGTGGTTATGGCGTCATCATCCTGCAAGGCTTGCGCCAGCCCGTCGCAGATTTCCATATAGCCTGCTTTATCCGCCACAAAGATGTGGCCAATCGCGTGCAGGCCGCTTGAATCATCCAGCGTGCCCGCCATGATCGAGATGTTTTCCCCCGGCCCGTCCCAGAACAAATTGCCGCCGCAGGTGGGGCAAAAACCGCGCCGCGCGGTGGCGCTGGAGCGGAACCATCGGACCTCGCCGGAGATTTTCACCTTGCCGCGCGGTGCGGCGGTGGCGGCTACATGGTGGCCCGAGGTTTTGCGGCATTGTTCACAATGGCAATAGACCACAGGGCGCAGCGGGCCTTCGACGACGTATTTCACGCCGCCGCAGAGGCAGCTTCCGGTGCTAGTCATTGCCTTTACGCCAGAACCAGAGAATGGCGAGCAGTGACACCGCAATGGAGGCAAATTTCAGCCCCGTGAGCAGGCTGGCCATCTCCACCAGCCCTTTATCGGGCGCGGTGCTCAGCAATATCTGCACCACCGATGCGTTTTCGTAATAATCAAACAGCGCCCCGGTTATTGGAAACAGGTATAGCAGCGGCAGTTTGGGCGCGAGGCGGTAGAGTGTAATCATCAGGGTGAGGGCGAAAAGCGCCGGGAAGAAGGTGTCGAGCCGTTCCTGCACCTCCAGATAAAACAGGCGGCCATCATCTGTGATGGTGGACAGATAGGTTGTTGCATCCGCCAGAGCATACCCCATGATGCGCGCATCAAAGGGCCATAGCCCGTCCGCCGCCGTTATCAGGCTTGGCAGGGAATACACCAGCATCACCCCATAGTTCAGCGCCGTGAGGGCGATGATCAGCATATGGGCGCGGGGCAGGCTGATAAGGTGGTCATCGGGGTGCAATGTCCGCTTCATGCGTTTTCCCTCCGGAAACTGGCCCCGAGACGCTCCATCAGCGGGATGAAATCGGGGAAGCTGGTCTCGATCGGGCCGGCGTCGTCGATTTTGACGGGGTTTCGGGTGGCCATGCCGAGGCACAGGAAGCTCATGGCGATGCGGTGGTCAAGGAAGGTGGCGCAGATGCCGCCGCCAGGGGGGGTGCCCGTGCCGTGGACGATCAGGAAATCCTCGCCCTCTTCGACATTCACCCCGTTGGCCTCCAGCCCGCGCGCCATGGCGTTGATCCGGTCACATTCCTTGACGCGAAGTTCCCTGATGCCGCGCATCACGGTCGGGCCTTGGGCGGTGGCGGCCAGCGCCGCCAGAATGGGGTATTCGTCGATCATGCTCGGGGCGCGTTCGGGGGGCACCTCCACCCCCTTGAGCGGGCCAAAGCGCACCCGCAGGTCGGCCACCGGCTCGCCGCCCTCCTCCCGCTCGTTTTCAAAGGTAATGTCGGCGCCCATCTCGGCAAGCGTGGTGAACAGCCCGTTGCGGGTGGGGTTCTGGCCGATGCCGGGCACGAGGACCTCGGAGCCTTCCACCAGCAGCGCGGCGGCGACGGGGAAGGCGGCGGAGGAAGGGTCGCGCGGCACGGTGATGGTTTGGCCGGTGAGTTCCGGCTGGCCGGTGAGGGTGATCACGCGGCCCTCGGGCGTGATCTCGGTGTTGATGTCTGCCCCAAAGACCGCCAGCATCCGCTCGGTATGGTCGCGGGTGGCCTCCTGCTCAATGACCACGGTTTCGCCCGGCGCATTCAGCCCCGCCAGCAGCACGGCGGATTTGACCTGCGCTGAGGGCATGGGGGTGGCATAGCGCACCGGCAGCGGGGATGTGGCCCCTTTGAGGGTGAGCGGCAGGCGCCCCCCCTCGCGGCCCACGGCCTTGGCCCCGAAGAGCGTCAGCGGCTCGGTGATGCGGCCCATGGGGCGGGCGCGCAAGCTGGCATCTCCGGTGAAGGTGGCGGTGATCGGGCTGGTGGCCATGGCCCCCATGATCAGGCGCACGCCGGTGCCCGCATTGCCGCAGTCGATCACGGATTCCGGCTCGGCAAAGCCGCCCACGCCCACGCCGTTGACCACCCATTCGCCGCCCTCTTGCCGCTCCACCTGCGCCCCAAAGGCCTGCATGGCTTTGGCGGTGTCGAGCACATCCTGGCCCTCCAGCAGGCCGGTGATGCGGGTTTCGCCCACGGATAGCGCGCCCAAAATCAGCGCGCGGTGCGAGATGGATTTGTCGCCGGGCACCAGCGCCTCGCCCTTAAGCGGCGCGGATCTGCGGGAGGACATGGGGCGGGCGGGGCCGTGGCTGGACATGGGCATTCCTTTGGTCGGTTTGGGTAGGGTATAGCGAAACGGGCAATGGCGGTCTACTTTGAAATACAGTGCCAAAAGTATAATGCCTCCGGCGGGGATATTTGGACAATTTGGAAGGCAGTTTGGCGCATTGCGCGGGGGCGGGATTGGCTTTATAGGCAGGGGAAATGAATTGAGGAGCGCATTATGCCAAATAACCAGCTAGAGACCGCCATTGAAGCCGCCTGGGAGAACCGCGACAGCATCAGCCCTGCCACCACGGGCGAGGTGCGGGAGGCGATCGAGGACACTTTGAACGCTTTGGACAGCGGCAAACTGCGGGTCGCCGAGCCGCGCGCGGGCGGCGAATGGCACGTGAACCAGTGGGCCAAGAAGGCGGTGCTGCTGTCGTTCCGGCTCAACGATATGGAGATGATCGCGGGCAGCAATGGTGGCTCTAGCTGGTGGGATAAGGTGCCGAGCAAGTGGCAGGGCTGGGGCGAGAACCAGTGGCGGGCGGCGGGGTTTCGCGCGGTGCCGGGGTCTATTGTTCGGCGCTCGGCTTATATTGCGCCCGGGGTGGTGCTGATGCCGTCTTTCGTGAATATCGGGGCCTATGTGGACGAGGGCTCGATGGTTGACGGCTGGGCCACGGTGGGTTCTTGTGCGCAGATCGGTAAGCATGTGCACCTCTCGGGCGGCGTGGGCATTGGCGGGGTGCTGGAGCCGATGCAGGCGGGACCGACGATTATCGAGGATAATTGCTTCATCGGGGCGCGCTCGGAGGTGGTCGAGGGCTGCATCGTGCGGGAAGGCTCGGTGCTGGGCATGGGGGTGTTCATCGGGAAATCCACCAAGATTGTCGACCGCGAGAGCGGCGATGTCATGTATGGCGAGGTGCCCCCCTATTCGGTGGTGGTGGCGGGGTCTATGCCCAGCAAAGGCGGCGTGAACCTTTATTGCGCGGTGATTGTAAAGCGGGTGGATGCGCAGACCCGCAGCAAGACCTCGATCAATGATTTGTTGAGGGATTAAACGCCGAGGCCCCCTCCCCATCCCTCCCCCGCAAACGGGGGAGGGGGGGCGCCTGGCCGCCGGGGCTGGGCAAAATCAGACATAAGGAATGCTGCGATGACGGATGAAAAAGTGAATGTTTACACCCTGACGGTCGAAATAGGCCGCAAAGAGGGCGACGGGCTGCCGGAAAACGCGACGGGGGCGGCGATGATGTGCTTTTGTCCGGCCCGCAGCGAGGAGGAAGCGGTGCGCGAGACGGTGGCGATTTTGAAGCAGGGGGGCCTGGCGCCGCTGGATGTATCGAGCTACGGCACCCTGGAGGAGCGGCTGGCCGACGGGCACGATATTAACGACGAGGAAAAGGCGCTGATGCAGCGGGCGATTGATGAAAACTCTGTGGTGGTGGCGATGACCTCGCCGTTTTTCGATGTCGGTTGATGCGGTTAAGCTGACCGCTGACCTGGTGCGCTGTGCCTCGGTGACGCCCAATGAGGGCGGGGCTTTGGTCCTGCTCGATGAGCTTTTGAGCGCGGCGGGGTTTGTGACCACGCGGGTGGACCGTGGCGCGGTCTGCAACCTGTTTGCCCGCTGGGGCAGCGGCAAAAATGGCCGGACATTCGGCTTTAACGGCCACACCGATGTGGTGCCGGTTGGCAACCGCGAGGACTGGACGCAGGACCCGTTCGGGGCCGAGATTGTCGATGGGGTGATGTATGGGCGCGGCACCACCGACATGAAATCCGGCGTTGCCGCCTTTGCGGCGGCGGCGATTGATTTTGTGCGCGAATCCCCGCCCGACGGCTCGATTGTGCTGGCGATAACCGGCGATGAGGAGGGCGATGCGGTGGATGGCACCGTGGCCCTGCTCGACTGGATGGACGCGAATGGCGAGCGCATGGACCATTGCCTTGTGGGCGAGCCGACCTGCCCCAACACCATGGGCGAGATGATGAAGATCGGGCGGCGGGGCTCGATGACGGGGTTTTTCGAGGCGCGCGGCGTGCAGGGGCATTCGGCCTATCCGCACCGCGCCAAAAACCCCGTGCACGCCATGGGGCAGCTTGTGGCGGTGCTGGCGGCGGCGGAGCTCGACAAGGGCACCGAACATTTTGACCCCTCGACGCTGGCCGTCACCACCTTCGACACCGGCAACGCCGCAACCAATGTGATTCCCGCAAGCTGCCGCGCAACGGTGAACATCCGCTTTAACGACGCCCATTCGGGCGCGAGCCTGACGGCGTGGTTGGAGGCGCAGGCGGCCAAGGTTGAAGCGGCAACGGGGGTTGACTTCATCCTGAACGTGAAGATTTCAGGCGAGAGCTTTTTCACCCCGCCGGGCGAGCTTTCGGCGCTGGTTGCCAGGGCGGTGGAGGCGCAAACGGGGGTGGTGCCGGAGATGTCCACCTCGGGGGGCACCTCGGATGCGCGCTTTGTCAAAACCCACTGCCCTGTGGTGGAGTTCGGCCTTGTGGGCAAGACCATGCACCAGGTAGACGAGCGGGTCGAGGTGGCGCAGATCGGGCAACTCAAGGCGATTTACCGCCAGATTCTGCGAGACTATTTCGCATGAAGCCACGCCTTGTCATCATGCTGAAAGAGCCGGTGGCGGGGCGGGTGAAAACGCGGCTCGGGCGGGACATCGGCATGACGGCAGCGGCCTGGTGGTTTCGCCACCAAAGCGCGGCGCTGATCCGGCGGTTGCAATCCCCGCGCTGGGAGACATGGCTGGCCGTCGCACCGGACACCGCGCTGCATAGCCGCCGCTGGCCCGCCCACTTGCCCCGTATGGCGCAAGGACGCGGCAATCTCGGGGCGCGGATGGTGCGGATATTGGCCAGCAACCCGGGGCCGGTGGTGCTGATTGGCGGCGATATTCCGGGGGTGCAACCGCGCCATATCGCCGAAGCGTTCCGGCAACTCGGGCGGAAGGAACTGGTATTTGGCCCCGCCACAGATGGCGGCTTCTGGCTGGTGGGCAAGCACAGGCACCTGCCGCGCGGCCTGTTTGAAAATGTGCGCTGGTCTGGCCCGAAAACCTTGGAAGACGCCCTTTTGAGCGCGGGTTCGGCGCGCATCGGATACGTGGCGACGCTAAGCGATGTTGACACCGCGCAGGACTTGTAAGCGCCATATTTTTTCAGCCATGACCGACAAAACCACCAAATTGGTCTACACCCTTATTCCCCGCTTCTGTATTGATATTATAACCTGACGACCCAATTTTGAGCCCGGCCCTGATACGCACATATCCCCAATGTCGGTTTGCCGCCCGAAATCATGACGATTCCGCACATCCGCCCCAAGGCACACCCGCCACAAGCGCCAGATTCACAGCGCGGCGCGGGCGCGGTATTGCCAAGCAATGCAAAGGTTGACGCGCCGCCCCGCCGAGCCGAAGGCGAGGCGCGGATCCGGTGCTTCAGCACCGGAAAAGCTGCGGAATTCGATGCTCTGTCCGCCCAGGCACCCCCCCCCGGAGCTAAAGCATTCCAGCCAGCCCATCAATACATCCCTCTGTAGACATGTATCAGCGCGCCCGCAGAATCAACAGGCGCAAACGCCCGAACAGGCGTGGCCACCCCAACCTCGCCTCTTCGGCTGCCCGAGGAGAGGGGTGAAAATGGGATCAAGCAAAAGCCGTCAGGCTATACTTATACTATTGGCATGCAAATATAACTACATTCCTAGGAATGTAGTTATATTACGCCTTGGGGTTGTGTGATGCGGTTGCGGCAGGAAGCCGGTAATATCGCCGCCCCGAATCCGTTGTTGCGAGAGCGCTAGCGGATCAGAAAAACCAATTCAGGGTGCGTTAACGCACCCCGTTGGCTCGCTGCATGGCGCGGATATAAGCGATAATTACCGTCAGCTTTTGCGGGGTTATCCCCTCGACCGGCGGCATATTGCCAAATTGCCAATGATGCGCCTGCACACCATTCATAGCCGCCGATGCAATGGCCGCGTCGCCATGATGCGCGGGCCGATAGAGACTGTGGATCAGCGTTGGCCCATGGTCGGTGCCTGCCAGCTTCACCCCGTGGCACGCCGCGCAATTCTCGTTAAAAGCGGCCTCGCCCTGTTCGGCCAGCCCTGTAAGCTGCGGAGTCACAATACTGTCGGCCGCAAGCCCTGCCTCGGTGTCACTGCCACTATGCATCGCGGAGGTGACCGGCAGGGGGCGGGTATTCGGAGCGGGGCGGCTAAGCCACACAAACCCGCCGACCAGCGCCAGCCCGGCGACCACAGTTCCAACCAAAAATTTGCTTTTCATGTTCTTCTCCGGCATTTCAGAAAGAATTGGATGCTGGATAAGGCCTCCACCAAGTGTAAGGTCAATCTTTTATTGAATAATTCGGCGTCAACCCGCGTCATTAAATGGCGTTTCCAAAAGCGCTGCAGCGGTTAAAAAATCAGTTTAACCGGCGATAGCGCAGGCTGGCGATGATCGAAAGCAGGATGAACCCCGCCCCCAGCGTGCCGGTTACATATTCCGGCACCGGCACCAACACTTGCAGGAACATGATGAAAGACAGGATCAGGATCGAGTAAAATGCGCCGTGTTCCAGGTAGCGGAATTCGGCCAGGGTTTCGCGCTCGACCAGCAGGATGGTCATCGAGCGCACATAAAGCGCGCCGATGCCAAGCCCTATGGCGATGAGGAACAGGTTTTGGGTGAGAGCAAAGGCCCCGATGACGCCGTCAAAGCTGAAGCTGGCATCGAGCACTTCAAGATAGAGAAACGCCCCCAGCCCGCCCTTGGCCACCGCCCCCGTGGCGGCTTTGCTATCCAGCAGGCTGCCCAGTTGCTCCACCGCCACATAAGTGGCCAAGCCCAGCCCCGCCGCTTTCAGGAAGCGAATGGCCTCCTGCCCGCCGATGGCAAAGGCGAAAATCGCGACCGTAATCACGACGGCAACAATCTGAAAACCCCGCACCTCGGCGCAGCTACAAAAGCGTTTTTCGATACTGGGTATCCAGTGAATGTCTTTGTCTTCATCCATGAAATAGCTGAGCGCCACCATCATCAGGAAGGTGCCGCCAAAGGCGACAATCGGCAGGTGGGCCTGGTGGATGAGGGCGGCATAGGTGGCGGGGTCGGATATGGCGATTTCAAGTGCGGCCAGCGGGCTGATCTCGGCGGCTACGGACACCACCATCAGCGGAAACAGGATGCGCATCCCGAACACCGCAATCAGAATACCCCATGTAAGAAAGCGCTTTTGCCAGCGCCGCGACATGGTTTTGAGCTTGGCCGCGTTGACAATCGCATTATCAAAGGAAAGCGAGACTTCCAGAATCGCCAGCACCCCCGCGATCAGGAAAAACTGCACCCCCCCGGCAAGGTTGCCCAGCCGTTGCCAGCCCATGGCAAAGGCCAGCAGCAGGCCAACACCGGTGAGGATCAGCGGCCAGCGTAGATATGT
>JALWPC010000584.1 GCA_026995265.1 Paracoccaceae bacterium | reverse complement strand
AGGTAGTGCCCCTATATTGCTGTAAATTCGGATTGGCCACCGTGGCCGCCACTCGTAGGATTGGTGTTGCGAACATCAAGCTGACCAAGAGGAGCAACCACGATGGCCAAGTATGAGATTACAGTGAGTGACGCCCTGTTGTCCAATCTGCTGAGCGGCAGCAAGGAGGGTTTGGGCGAGCTGGTGGAGAGCGTGTTGAACCAGGTGCTGGAGGCCCAGGCGGAAGAGCAGCTCGGAGCGGGCCGATACGAGCGGAGTGAGGAGCGGACAGGATACCGGAACGGTTATCGTGCTCGGCTGCTCTACAGCCGTGTGGGGCCGTTGACGCTGCGAGTGCCGCAGTTTCGGGATGGATCTTTCTCCACCGAGATATTTCAGCGCTATCAACGCTCCGAGCAGGCCCTGGTGCTGGCGCTGATGGAGATGGTGGTCAATGGAGTCTCGACCCGGAAGGTGGCGCAGATTACCGAGCAGCTGTGCGGGACGTCGTTCTCGAAGTCAACGGTGTCGCGACTGTGTATGGCACTGGACACCCGGGTGCGGGCATGGAATGAGCGGCCCCTGGGACAGTTTCCATTTCTCCTGATTGATGCGCTGTATGTGAAGGTGCGCGAGCAGGAGCGGATCGTAACCAAGGCGGCGCTGCTGGTCTCAGGCGTCAACGCCGAGGGCTACCGGGAAGTGCTGGGGCTCAAACTGGGCGACAGCGAATCGGAGGGTTTCTGGCGAGACCTGTTTGACGAGCTGAAGGACCGGGGACTTGAGGGCGTTGCCTTCGTGGTCTCGGACGAGCACAAGGGTCTGGTGAGCGCCGTTCGGCGCTGTTTCCAGGGTGCGGCCTGGCAGCGGTGTCAGGTCCACTTCGCCCGCAATGTGATCTCGCATACGCCATCGCGCCACAAGGCGGCCATGACAGAAGGGCTCAAGCGTATCTTCCGGGCAGAGACCTCTGCCGAGGCGCGGGAGAAAGCCCATGCCCTGATCGAAGAGATGGAGGGCAAGGCGCCCAGGGCGGTGGCCTGTATGGAGGACGGGCTGGAGGATGCGCTGGCGGTGCTGGGGCTGCCAGAGAAGTACCGCCGTCGGCTGAAATCGACCAACATGCAGGAGCGGTTGATCCAGGAGATTCGGAGGCGGGAGCGGGTGATCCGTATCTTTCCCAACGAGGCCTCGGCCCACCGGCTCATCGGTGCTCTGCTGGCTGAGATCCACGAGGAATGGCAAGGCCGGCGATACTTGGACATGAGTGACTTTCACGAGTGGTGGGAAGCGCAACAGTCTTCTGACCGAAAGGCGGACAAGGTGGTCGGCATCGACCACTGAACCTGGAGTGACACCGAACTTGCGAGGGGAAATTTACAGCAGATTTGGGACTTGACCGCATCCTTCCATACCACCTTGCCCAGCGCGGCACCATCCGGCCACGGATTGGTCTGACCCTTGCGCGCCGCCTCAACTGCCTTGTCATTGCCGAGAATGACCCGCAGGGTGTGATTGTCCTCTCGATGGGAGACCGCGATCACCTTCCAGTTTTGCCAGCCGGTGGGATAGGGAATCCCATTGGGCGCAGGCTGCGCCGCCATTGCACCTTGCACTGCCAACGTCAGGATGCCTGCCACGATGATGAGTGGTAGTGCCCCTATATTGCTGTAAATTCGGATTGGCCACCGTGGCCGCCACTCGTAGGATTGGTGTTGCGAACATCAAGCTGACCAAGAGGAGCAACCACGATGGCCAAGTATGAGATTACAGTGAGTGACGCCCTGTTGTCCAATCTGCTGAGCGGCAGCAAGGAGGGTTTGGGCGAGCTGGTGGAGAGCGTGTTGAACCAGGTGCTGGAGGCCCAGGCGGAAGAGCAGCTCGGAGCGGGCCGATACGAGCGGAGTGAGGAGCGGACAGGATACCGGAACGGTTATCGTGCTCGGCTGCTCTACAGCCGTGTGGGGCCGTTGACGCTGCGAGTGCCGCAGTTTCGGGATGGATCTTTCTCCACCGAGATATTTCAGCGCTATCAACGCTCCGAGCAGGCCCTGGTGCTGGCGCTGATGGAGATGGTGGTCAATGGAGTCTCGACCCGGAAGGTGGCGCAGATTACCGAGCAGCTGTGCGGGACGTCGTTCTCGAAGTCAACGGTGTCGCGACTGTGTATGGCACTGGACACCCGGGTGCGGGCATGGAATGAGCGGCCCCTGGGACAGTTTCCATTTCTCCTGATTGATGCGCTGTATGTGAAGGTGCGCGAGCAGGAGCGGATCGTAACCAAGGCGGCGCTGCTGGTCTCAGGCGTCAACGCCGAGGGCTACCGGGAAGTGCTGGGGCTCAAACTGGGCGACAGCGAATCGGAGGGTTTCTGGCGAGACCTGTTTGACGAGCTGAAGGACCGGGGACTTGAGGGCGTTGCCTTCGTGGTCTCGGACGAGCACAAGGGTCTGGTGAGCGCCGTTCGGCGCTGTTTCCAGGGTGCGGCCTGGCAGCGGTGTCAGGTCCACTTCGCCCGCAATGTGATCTCGCATACGCCATCGCGCCACAAGGCGGCCATGACAGAAGGGCTCAAGCGTATCTTCCGGGCAGAGACCTCTGCCGAGGCGCGGGAGAAAGCCCATGCCCTGATCGAAGAGATGGAGGGCAAGGCGCCCAGGGCGGTGGCCTGTATGGAGGACGGGCTGGAGGATGCGCTGGCGGTGCTGGGGCTGCCAGAGAAGTACCGCCGTCGGCTGAAATCGACCAACATGCAGGAGCGGTTGATCCAGGAGATTCGGAGGCGGGAGCGGGTGATCCGTATCTTTCCCAACGAGGCCTCGGCCCACCGGCTCATCGGTGCTCTGCTGGCTGAGATCCACGAGGAATGGCAAGGCCGGCGATACTTGGACATGAGTGACTTTCACGAGTGGTGGGAAGCGCAACAGTCTTCTGACCGAAAGGCGGACAAGGTGGTCGGCATCGACCACTGAACCTGGAGTGACACCGAACTTGCGAGGGGAAATTTACAGCAGATTTGGGACTTGACCT
>JALWPC010000583.1 GCA_026995265.1 Paracoccaceae bacterium | reverse complement strand
AGTGCCCGCTCAAGAGACACCCTCTGGCGCGCCGTCGGCACCACCCTCGAGCGCATCACCGCGGAAGAGTGTGCAAACTATTTCAAAAACGCAGGCTACGCTTCCGTCAAAACCTGAAACGCTCTAAGCTCGCAGACGATCGCCGCCAGCCGCCAGCCGTTGACCTCGCGAAATTCGGTTTTATGGGTCAGGGTGCGCCCATCCAACAGGGCTTTCACCGCCCAATTGATTTGCGTGTTGCTGCTATGAAAATGGTTTGCCATGCAATGACCTCCTGTTTTGACAAAGGAGGGCGCTTGCGGTATTGGTGAGTTGCTTAGACTATCCAACGCCCGCGCCCTCTTTTGGGTTGCGGGTGTTGTTTTACGCGGCATCGTTTGAGCGCCGGGCTTGCCATTCTGCGACTTGGCTTTCCCGCCACGCCACCGCACGCTTGCCGATTTTGACTGGGCGGGGAAACTCCCCGCGCGCCATCAATTCATAAAGAAGGCTTTGGCTCAGGCCCGTATGCTCAAGCACGGATTTCTTTCGTAGGTATTTTTCTAACATCTAAAAGCTCCAAAATTGTTTCGGTTTAGCGGCTTTTCAGTGCCACTAAAGAGCTTTTAGCGAATCTTCAGAAACGAATAAAAAGGAGCTTATCTATAGGTTTGTGGTAGTTCTCTCCTTAACGACTTTTCGAGCAAATGCTTCAGGACTAGCTGAAATCTGCACCGCTAAAAAAGCATCTGTTACAAATTCCAAAAAGCGGCCTCGTGCTTGGTTACTTTGTGTATCTGTAATGATTGTAGGCTCTTTCCCCGATAAACTTTTGAATACTTCGGCCAATTCTCGCGTTAAATAGAATGCCCCATTTTCTCGCGGTCGACCGCCTGTTGAAAAATCTTCATCCAGATACTCAAATATGGGCGGGGCATCAGGGTCTATCTGCGAGCTTGCGTTTGTTAAGTCATCTGCAATCAAACTTAATTGATCCCGAACCACATCTGCGGCGTCAACAAAACCCAACACGGGATACCAATTCAATTTTTCCTGACTTTTTGCATATTCGCTTGCGTAGGGTAAAAGTGCTTGCCCCCCTTGCCATCCTATATTGGCAATATTTTTACTTGCGTGGCGAATATGGCTGATTGCTCTTTCAAGTGCTTCAATGTCTTTTTTTGCGATATTGTTGCTGCGTTCAATCTTATCCAAAGTCCTTCCCGATTTCCAATGTCCGAGCAAACTAGAGGAAATTTTCTCACGTTCTTCAAAGCTAACTACTGGAAAGTGCTTTGATATAACATCCACAAATGCGTCAAATTTTAGTTCCATCCTCGCCATAGGCTACACCATAAACTCCACAATATTCTTGGAATATTGCCCCAAATACCCCGCCCAGCGCTCCATTAACGCCCGCCTTTTCTCGAACAGGTCAGAGCGCGCGTAGGCGGCTTCGGCTTTGTCTTGTATGCCGTGGGCCAGCGCCAACTCGGACACCTCTCTGGGGGCGTTGGTGCGCTCCTGCGCCCATGTTTTGAAAGAGGTTCTGAACCCGTGCACATGCGCCGCAAAGCCCAGCTCTTTCAGGAGCTTGGAAAGGGTCATATCGCTTAGCGGCCTGCCATAGCGAGTGCTGGGGAAAACCAGCCCCGAGCCATCTTCCAGCGCGCGGCATTCCTCTAAAATCTCCAGCGCGCGCGGGGCCAGCGGGATGCGGTGGGCGCGCTTGGCTTTCATCCGCTCCGCCGGAATGGTCCATTCGGCTTTTGATAGGTCAATTTCCTGCCATGTGGCCAGCCGCGTTTCGCCCGAGCGGGTGGCGGTCAGCACCAGAAACTCAAGCGCCAGTTTGGTGACCCGCCCAGCGCGGGACGCTTGCACCGCCGCGATACAGCCCGCAACCTCGCTGTAGGGCAGAGATTTGCGGTGAACGGGGGTGCGGTCATGCTTGGGCAGGGCTTGGGCTATGGCTTCGGCGGGGTTGTCTTGCCGCCAGCCATTGGCCACCGCCCATTTCATCACCATGCCAATGCGCTGGCGCACCCGCCGCGCGGTCTCGGGCTTTTGCAGCCATATCGGTTGCAGCACCCCCAGCACATCGGCGGTGGTCACTTCCGAAACCCTGATGCGCCCAATGCGCGGGAAGGTGTAGGTGGCAAGCGTGTTGATAAATTGCTGGCCGTGCTTTTCATTGCGCCAGCTTGGCAGGTTGATAGCGTGAACCTTGCGGGCGGCCTCCTCAAACGTCATCACCGCCAGCGCTTCCCGCTTGGCCCTCAGGGGGTCACCCCCTTGGCGGGCGGTCTTACGGTTGCCCAGCGCCGTTTCGCGGGCCTCTGCAAGGCTTACAAGCGAGGTGGACCCAAGCCCCAATTCGGTGCGCTTGCCGCGAATTGTAATCCGCTGCACCCAGCGCTTGGCCCCCGAGGCGTCCACCTTCAAGAAAAGCCCGTGGCCGTCAAAATATTTGCCCGGCTCTTTCACCGAGCGCACAAACGCCGCCGAAAGTGCCTTTTCAGGGTGCGCCCCGCTCTTGCTACCCTTACCCATACCTTTCCGTCCCCCATTTCATCCACCATTCTTTTCTGGAATATGGGGGACGGCTTTGGAATGGTCAAGACACACTGGCCAATATATTAAGGGGTTAGGGTATAGTTAGGGACATCTCAGGAATCCTAACTAGGGGACTTCGTCTCCGCCACTAAACCCCGAGAACCCGTTCTCCGCTTGTCGCCTTGGCCGAAATTTCTTGTTGTTTTCAAAGGTTATAGCCGACAGGCTGTTGAGTGCCCTTCCGGCGGTTGACCTAAAAATGGTTCTCCAACCCCCGATATTCTCCAAAGCTGTTGCCTAAAGGGGTTTTGGTTCAGTTTTGTAAGCTGTTGTAAAACAACGATATTACAGGTTGCCGAAATTGGTTAGAGCGGCTCCGGCATTTTCGGAATCGATGGGGGGTTCCCATCCTGAGGCGTTTGTGATTCATCATCCATACTGGTGAAGGAGGCTAGGATTGATGACGAGACCTTATTCGAATGACCTGAGG
>JALWPC010000582.1 GCA_026995265.1 Paracoccaceae bacterium | reverse complement strand
GAGGTGGAGGCGTAGCTGTCCGACTGTAGCGCGGCGGTGAGGGTCACATCCTGAGCCAGCAGAAAGGGCACCACCGAGTGCTTTTGCAATGTGGATTTGATGTTACCGGCATAAAGTGCGGCGCGGGTTTGTGCCTGCGAGCGCAGGGTTTCGGTGAAGCTTTGGGTGAAATATCCGTAGGAGCCCCAGACCAGCAGAACCGCGATAACAAGGGATATGCCAACAACCGCAGGTATGATCCCGGTTGCGCGTCGCGCTTTCGATTTTGGGGTATTTTTGCTCATACACGATAGTTAAGCGGCTATCACGGTTTCCTCAAGTATGTTTGATTGGCCTTGGGGCGGCTTTCCGCTTATTCAGGAAGTCGCAACGTTGATCGAATTCTCTTTAAGGAGCCAGGAATGCATTATCACCGCCGCGAAAGCTGGATGATGAAAGACAACCAAGCGACAGATGAATCGCTGTTTATGAACCGTCGCCAGCTTATGGCGGGGGCGGCTGCCGGAGTCGGAGCCGGGCTGATTGGTGGCGGCGCACAGGCCGCTCCGGCCGAAAGCCGGTTTTCACCCCCGATCGGTCGGGCCAGCGGCTTTCCCCATGCGACGACGCCAATCACGCCGGAAAGCATTAACAGCACCTATAACAACTTTTACGAATTCGGCTCGTCCAAGGCGATCAGCCAGGAGGCGCAGGCGCTGAACTCGGACCCGTGGACGCTGACCATTGACGGGGATGTCGAACAGGAGATCACCATTGATATAGACACCCTGATGCGCCGGATGCCGATGCAGGAGCGTGTCTATCGCCACCGTTGCGTGGAGGCGTGGTCTATGGTGGTGCCCTGGGTGGGCTTCCCGCTGAAGGCGCTTGTGGACATGGCCGCGCCGCTCTCCAAGGCCCGCTATGTGCGGTTTGAGACGTTTTTTGATACGGGCGTGGCACCGGAACAAAAGGCGAGCTGGTATCCGTGGCCTTATACCGAGAGCATCACCATCAACGAGGCGACGAATGATCTGGCGATGCTGGTGGTCGGGGCCTATGGCAAGGTGCTGCACAAGCAATTCGGCGCGCCGCTGCGCCTGCACCTGCCGTGGAAGTACGGCTTCAAGTCGATCAAGTCGATCAGGCGGATCACCTTTGGCACCCGGCGGAGTAAGAGCTTCTGGGAAGAACTGAACGGCCGGGAATATGGATTTTGGGCCAATGTGAACCCCGAGGTGCCGCACCCGAGATGGTCACAAGCCACCGAGCGCCCCCTGGGGCAGGATGGTCGCGTGCCCACCCAGCTGTTCAACGGCTATGGTGAGCAGGTGGCGAGTCTGTATGCAGGGATGGAAAGCGACCGCTCGACGTGGTTTTAGGCCATATGGCGGCGCGCGACGGTATGTGCATGTGGCGCAATCTCGCCCGCGCCGCCCTCAAGCTTTCGCGCGTGTTGCAAGCTCCAATAGGGGCTTTGCCCCTCTGCGCAAGCGCATTCACCCCAGAGTATTTTAAAAAAATAGAAGCTGGATAGACTTCTATTTTTCAGAAATACTCCGGGGGAGCGAAGCGGGGGCAGAGCCCCCTCGGCATTGGCCACAAGCACTACGGTTGCAACGCGGCGCGGGTCCGGGTTTGCCAAGCTGTGCAATGGTTGACGCGCCGCTACCGGGTGAGGTTTATGGTTAGGTGTTGACCAACAGGCTGTTCACCAGGCTTTCAAAAATCCGGCTGCCGTCAGTGCCGCCAAGGGCGGGGTCGTTCAGGCGCTCGGGGTGGGGCATCATGCCGAGCACGCGGCGGTTTTCAGAGAGGATTCCGGCGATATCGTCGACCGAGCCGTTGGGGTTATCGGCATAGCGGAAAGCGATGCGGTCTTCACCGTGTAGACGGTCGAGCAATGCGCTGTCGGCGATATAATTGCCGTCGTGATGGGCCACGGGCACCGTCAGGCGCTGGCCTTTTTCAAGAGTGTTGGTGAAAGGGCTGTTGGTGGTGGCGGTGACCAGTTCCACATCCTTGCACACGAATTTCAGCCCCGCATTGCGCATCAGCGCCCCGGGGAGCAGGCCGGATTCGATAAGCACCTGAAAGCCGTTGCACACGCCGATCACGTGCCCGCCTTTGCGCGCAAACTCAACCACCGCCTGCATGATCGGCATCCGGGCGGCAATCGCGCCGCAGCGCAGGTAGTCACCAAAGGAAAACCCGCCGGGCAGGGCGACCACGTCCAGCCCCTCGGGCAGGCTGGCCTCTTTGTGCCAGACCATTTCAGCAGGACGCCCAGAGGCGCGCTCAAGCCCCACCGCAAGGTCGCGGTCGCAGTTGGAGCCGGGGAAGACGATGACAGCGGATTTCATGCGCCGGCCTCCTTTTGGTCGCGTTGGCGGGCAATGGCCTTGACCCAGACCCAAAGCACCAGCGAGATGAGCGCAAACATGGCCCCGATCGCCAATATCACCATCGGCCCGAAATAGTTGAAAACAAAGCCCGGAAAGCGCAGAATGCCTTTGTTATCAGGGTCATAGAGGACGGTATGCTCGGAGCCGACCTCGAAATTGAAGTCGGTTGAGGAAAGGCCGAGCGTGCCGATGGTCGCCTCGCCGTCGCTCCAGATATAGCTGAATTCGGGGCTATAAAGGGTGGGCGCGCCGTCCTCTTCCCACGCATAAACCTTGGTGACGGTGCCGGTGGTTTCCACCGCATTGCTCAGCCACATAAAGCTCGCCACCGCCCAGAGCAGCCCCGCGCCAAGGGTGAGCATGGGCAACAGCCAAACCAGAAGCTTCAGCCGCCAGGTGGGGACCGTCACATTGCCGACGGTCTTGCGAAAAAAACCTGTTCCGCCCAGCAAAATCATCCCAGCACCTTTATGCTGTAATTCTCGATCACCGTATTGGCCAGCAGCTTTTCGCACATGTCTTTCAGGGTGGCCTCGGCCCTGGCGGGGTCGGTCTCGGTGAGCTCCAGCTCGATCACCTTGCCTTGCCGCACACCTTCAACGCCGGAAAAGCCCAGCGAGCCGAGCGCGTGCTGAATGGCTTTGCCCTG
>JALWPC010000581.1 GCA_026995265.1 Paracoccaceae bacterium | reverse complement strand
GGAAGGCGACTCCGAGCACACCATCGCCCGCGGCATCCGCCGCTCGGCTGAAGAACGCGGCTTGAACCTGCCTTCGGTGAGCGCTTTTGAAGCCCTCAAGGGACGCGGGGTCAAAGCCGAAAGCGGCGGCAAGACCGTCCACATCGGAGGACCTCGTTTGCTGGAATTCCTGAATGCCGCCTTGCCCCCGGCGCTGGACGCGTTGCGCCAAGCAGCCGAGCGGCGCGGGCAGTCGGTGGTTTATCTCATCGTGGACGGCGTCCCGGCAGCCGCTTTCGCGCTGGCAGATGTCATTCGCACGGAAAGCAAGCGGGCGGTGGACGCCCTGCACAAGATGGGCGTGGAAGTCGCCATGCTGACCGGTGATACCTGGGCGGTTGCCCGCGCCGTCGCCGAGGAACTGGGCATTGATACGGTCTTCGCCGAGGTGCTGCCGGAGCATAAAGACCAAAAGGTCGCCGAATTGCAGGCGCAGGGTAAGCAGGTCGCTATGGTCGGCGACGGCGTGAACGATGCGCCCGCCCTGACCCGCGCTGACGTGGGCATCGCCATCGGCGGCGGCACGGACGTGGCGATTGAATCGGCGGGCATCATTCTGGTCAGGAGCAACCCGCTTGATGTGGTGAAGATCTTTGCCCTCAGTCGCGCCAGTTACCGCAAGATGATTGAAAATCTGTGGTGGGCAGCCGGGTACAACATCATCGCCCTGCCGCTGGCGGCGGGCGTGCTGGCTCCCTGGGGCATCCTGCTCTCTCCGGCGGCGGGCGCGGTGCTGATGTCGCTTAGCACGGTGGTCGTTGCCGTCAACGCCCAGTTGCTGCGCCGCCAGACCCTTTCTGCGGCTTGATTGCAGGCGAAAAATAGTCTGAATATCAGTCCCCGGCAAACTGTCGGGGACTTTGCTTATGCGCTATGCGCCAAATTGCCTATACGGAAACGCGCTTTTTGGCGCTCTGAAAAAAGGGCGGTTCGCGGGATAATGAATACACACCAATACAAGAACTTGACCAGAAAGTGAGAAAACTTATGACCCGAAAAACTCTGAACCGACGCGATTTTTTGCGCTTGCTGGCTTACGGCAGCGCGGCGCTGGTGGGCGGCGGCATCCTAAACGCTTGCAGCCCCGAAGATATCGCCGCCGGAACCGCTCTCGCGCCAACCGATGCGTCCGCCGGCGCCGCGGGCGCGGTGGATGTGGAAATCGCCTTGCGGGCAGCACCTTCCGAAGTGCAGATTCTCCCCGGCACGCCGACGCGCGTCTGGCAGTATCAGGCTGAATTGCTCAAAGGCCCGGCAGATACCCTCGTCCCGCTGGAAAACACCTATTTGGGACCGATTATCAATCTGCAAAACGGTCAGCGGGTGCGCGTGCGCTTCACCAACGAGCTCTCGGAAGAGAGCATCGTCCACTGGCACGGACTGCACGTTCCGGTAGAAGCCGACGGGCATCCCCGTCTGGTCATCAAGCCCGGCGAGACCTACATCTACGAATTCACCGTCGATGACCGCGCTGGCACCTACTGGTATCACCCGCATCCGCACGGACGCACCGGTCCGCAAGCCTATTACGGACTGGCTGGGCTGCTGCTGATTCACGATGAAGAAGAACAGGCGCTCAATTTGCCCTCCGGTGATTACGATGTGCCGCTGGTGCTGCAAGACCGCACTTTCGACAGCAACAACCAACTGGTATATGGCGGCAACGGCATGATGGATCAGATGATGGGCTTTCTGGGAGATACGATGCTGGTCAACGGGCAAAAAGATTTCACGCTGGCAGCCTCCACGCGCCCCTACCGCCTGCGGCTGCACAACGGCTCAAACTCGCGCATCTACAAACTGGCGTGGGAAGACAGCACGCCAATGACGGTCATCGCGACCACCGGCGGCTTGCTGGAAAAACCCGCCCAACGTGAATACATCACACTGGCGCCGGCGCAGCGTGTGGATGTATGGGTCGATTTCAGCGGACGTCAGGTTGGCGAGCAGCTGCGGCTGGTCAGTCTGCCTTCGGCGGCGCCAGACGGCGGCGCGTTCCCGGTCGCCACAGTGCGCTTCGAGCGGGAAGAATCCGTCTCGCAGCCTTTGCCGGAACGCCTGTCCACGATTGTCTGGCACAATCCCGCCGAAGCGGTCAACGGAAACGCCCCGCGCAGTTTCACGCTGATGATGGGGATGGGGCGCGGCTGGACCATCAACGGACGCACCTTCGAGATGACCGCTGTGGCTCAGGATGAAATCGTCAAACTGGGCGATTTGGAAGCCTGGGAATTCTATAACCGTCTCGGCGGCGGGATGGGTATGGGCGGCGGCATGGCGCTGCCGCACCCGATGCACGTCCACGGGCTGCAATTTCAGGTCATCGAACGCGAAATTGACCCGGCTGGACGGGCGGATTGGGAAACCCTGAAAGACGGCTATGTGGACGAAGGCTGGCTGGATACCGTGCTGGTGATGCCCGGCGAGCGCGTCAAGATTTTGCTCAAATTTGAAGACTTCACCGGGCTGTATTTGTATCACTGCCACAACCTCGAACACGAGGATACGGGCATGATGCGGAATTACCGCGTGGATGCCTGATTGTTGAAACCTCCCTACGTTTTGTATGCGCGGGGCAGAAACCGATTATTTTAAAGAAGAAAGGAAGTTCTATTATGATGGGACCACGTTTATTTGGCGGCTGCTGCGGCGGCTTTGGCGGCTTCGGCTGGATTGGCATGTTGTTCAATTTTCTGGTCATCGCCGCTGTAATTTGGCTGGTGGTTTGGGCGGTTCGCCGCTTCACCGTCTCCGGAGGGATGCCGCGCCCGATGACGGGCGGCGCGTCCTCGCCGCGCGAGATTCTTCAGATGCGTTACGCACGCGGCGAAATCACCCGTGAGCAATATGAAGAAATGCTGAACGATCTGAACTTGCAGCCCTGATGCCCGTCTGGATATCGCCAGCGCCGAGGTTATGCCTCGGCGCTTTTTCGTTTGGGGGAGATTACCGTCCGCGCTGCCTGAATCCCAGCAGACGCAGGGCGTTGAGCAC
>JALWPC010000580.1 GCA_026995265.1 Paracoccaceae bacterium | reverse complement strand
CCACCGCCTCGGTGAGCTCCTCGTTCAGGTTCAGCGTGCGGGCAATGGTGCGCGCCACCTGCGCTACTTCAATCGAGTGCGTCAGCCGCGTGCGGAAATGGTCGCCCTCGTGCTCCACAAACACCTGTGTTTTGTGCTTCAGCCGCCGAAAGGCGGTGGAGTGGATGATCCGGTCCCTGTCCCGCTGGAAGCAGGACCGATGGGCGCTGTGGCCCTCCTCCACCAGCCGCCCGCGGCTCTCACCGGGCTTCGAGGCGTATTTCGCCAACATGTGTCAATGCTCCGCACTTGCAACGGGCCAGCCGCCCGCCTAGGTTATCTGTAACGCAACCATGAAGGCTTGAACAGATGCAGCTCACCGTGCCGCCCAAGGTCACCCCCCGCGCTTTTGCGCGCCTTGCCGAGATCAACGAAAGCGCCGACACCCCGCAAGCCCTGCGCATCGCGGTCGAGGGCGGCGGCTGCTCGGGCTTTCAGTATGAAATAGACCTCGACACCCCCAAGGAGGACGACCTCGTGCTGGAGGGCAACGGCCAGAAGGTGGTGATAGACCCCGTCTCGCTCCCCTTCCTCGCCGATGCCACCATTGATTTCACCGCCGAGCTCATTGGCGCGCGGTTTGTGATAGACAACCCCAACGCCACCTCGAGCTGCGGCTGCGGCACCAGCTTTTCGATGTAACTTTACCCTGCGACAAATTCGTCGGGGTCGCGGCGATGATAGCCAAAATGCCCTGCCACATCCCAATCCACATAGGCGTTGATCAAACGTGCGGCCTCGGGGCTAACTTCGGACTCCCAAGCCTTTTGCCGATAATACTGCATTCGGCTGTCGCGGCTTTCACCGTCATTTTTGGTGGACTCCCGAATTTCGGCCAACCCCGTTGCCGGAATATCGAATTGTGCCAGCGCCGCCCCCAGCGCGCCCACCGGATCCAGCACAAACGCCTCGAAATGCAGCACGGTCGAGGGCACCGGCGCGGCCTCTTCAAAGGCCCGATATGCCCCGAGCTTGGCGTTCCAAAGCTCCATCGGCGACATCAGAACAGGGGCGATATTATCACGCCGCATGGTTAGCCAAGGTTGTTCCAGAAACGCCGTCAGCGTGGCGGGCAGCGGGGCGCGGGCGTGATAGGGATTGCGGAAAAACGCCGCAATCCAGCTATAGGGGTCGCGCACCAGAAACAGCACCGACGCCTCTTTGGCGGCATAGCTTTCGTCCACCAGCGGCGCGGCGTGTTTCCATGCGCTTATCCCGCCCAGACGGCTACAGCGGATATCCTCCAGCGCATCATTGAATAGCTCGCGATGATAGCCCGACAGATTTTCGTTAATACGGGTTGCAAGCGCATCAAGATCGGGCTTCTTATAACCCGGCGAAACCGGTGCCACGCCCTTATGGTCAAGCAACATGCGCACCACCGCGCGGGTGCCGGTATTCCGCTCGCCAAAGACCTTGATCTTGCGATCCGGTTTCCGGGCCAGCCGTTTTGTAATTTTACCGAACGCCATCGGCTCCTTGCCTATTGCGGCGTGGCCCCATACCATGCCCGAAAACACCGGAGCCACCCATGAAAATCGCCTCGTTTAACATTAACGGCATTAAAGCCCGCCTGCCACGATTAACCGAATGGTTACAAGAGGGCAATATTGACGTGGCCCTGCTACAGGAAATCAAGTCGGTTGACGAAAACTTCCCGCGCGAGGTGATCGAGGATTTGGGCTACAATGTCGTGACCCATGGCCAGAAAAGCTTCAACGGCGTGGCGATCCTGTCCAAATCCCCGATCGAGGACGTGGTGCGCGGCCTGCCCGGTGACGACAGTGACGAGCAAGCCCGCTGGATCGAGGCCACCATAAACACGGTGCGCATCTGCTGTCTCTATCTGCCCAATGGTAACCCGCTGCCCGGCCCGAAATTTGACTATAAACTGGCATGGATGCAGCGGCTCTACGCCCGCGCCAAGGCCCTGCTGGATAGCGAGGAAATGGTGGTGATGGCCGGAGATTACAACATCATCCCGCAGCCCGAAGACGCCCATAATATCAGCCAGTGGGAAGGCGATGCGCTTTACCACCCCGAAAGCCTGAGCGCCTTTCGCAAGGTGCTCAACCTTGGCTACACCGACGCCCTGCGCGCCCTCAACCCTGCCCCGCTCACCTATACGTTCTGGGATTTTCAGGGTGGCGCGTGGAATCGCAATAACGGCATTCGGATAGACCACCACCTGCTCTCCCCCCAAGCCGCCGACCGCCTGAAAGCCTGCGAAATAGACCGCCACATGCGCGGGCGAGAAAAGCCCTCCGACCATGTGCCGATCTGGGTAGAGCTTGCCGTTTAGCGCACCGACAGGTGCTGTCCTGCAATTTCACCTTGCAAGAACACTGGCTAACTTGCTATACTTTTAGACGAGTTTTAGGAGTTTCCAGCTATGCCCATGGGCTTCACCCCCACCACCGGCCAATCGCATGTGAATACAGCCGA
Organism: Paracoccaceae bacterium; assembly: GCA_026995265.1. Lineage (GTDB taxonomy): Bacteria > Pseudomonadota > Alphaproteobacteria > Rhodobacterales > Rhodobacteraceae > UBA3077. Next base: position 9,432 of record JALWPC010000580.1, on the reverse strand, counting down.
CACACGCACGCTCAATTTCTACCCCAATGTGGGAGCGTTGGCCGATGGAGGCTATGTCGTTGTCTACCAAAGTTATCACTTTATAAACGGCGTGAGCACCCAAGGTATCTATTTTCAGCGCTATGATGCAAATGGCGCGAAGATTGGTGTGGAAACGGCGGCTGCCACGGCTGTATCTCCGGCGGGTGTTAACGTTTGGGAAGACTTTCCAACGGTCATCGGGCTGGCCGATGGTGGTTTTCTGATCACATGGAATGCCCGCCTCGCAGATTCTACTGTGCCCGCCTCGCCTCCGCCCGACCCAGCCTTTAGCGGCATCTATGCCCAGCGCTATGATGCCAGCGGCGCAGCCATTGGCAGCGAATTTAAAGTCAGCAGCGACACCGCCAATTACCAAGGAGAACCGGATGTAAAGGAGCTCGCGGGCGGCGGCTTTATTTTCACATGGGAATCCCGAGGGCAAGACGGCGACGGCTCCGGCATTTACGCTCAAATCCTCGACGCCTCTTATGCACCTGTCGGGGCCGAGTTTCATGTTAGCACCACGACGGCAAGTCATCAGGAGGACCCCGAAGTAACAGCCCTTACCGGCGGCGGCTTTGTGATAACATGGTATTCTTGGCCCTCTGCCAGCTCAACCGGCGGGGCTTTTGCCCAAATCTACGACGCCAGCGGCACAGCCATTGGCGGAGAAACCCTCGTTTCTGCGCCGCAAGTCGGCGCATCCCCCGCGATTGCAGCACTTGATAACGGCGGATATGTTATCACTTGGCCTTCCAACGCTGACGGGAACGGGTCGGGCATAAGCGCGCAGATTTACGATGCCAACGGCGCCAAGGTCGGCACGGAATTTGTGGTCAACACCACCACATTAAATGACCAGATAGAACCGGACATCACCACCCTGGCTGATGGCAGCTTTATCATCACATGGGCCGGATATTGGTCTGACGGTAATGGATACGGCATTGTTGGCCAGCAATTCAGCACCACAGGCACCGCCATTGGCCCCGAGTTTCGCATTAACAGCAGCGCCTATGGCAACCAGCAAAAACCCTCTATCGAGGCATTGGCCGGCGGCGGGTTTATCGTCACATGGCAATCAGACGACAAAAGCGGCCACACAAAGTTTCAGGTCTATTCCCAGCAATTCAGCCTTGGGAGCTACACCGACCCTATCATCGGCACTGCCGCATCAGAATCGCTTTCCGATATTTTCGGGGTCAATCTGTTAAATGGCCTTGGCGGGGATGACCTGATGTTTGGCATGACTGGCGATGACCAAATAAACGGCGGCACGGGCAATGATGAAATATACGGAGGCGTAGGCAACGATACCCTTGACGGCGGTGCCAATGATGATGTTGCTTTCGGTGGCAATGGCAACGACATCTTGTTTGGTGGCACCGGCAACGACACGCTCAATGGCGACCACGGGCCAAACTCGATTTGGGGGCAATTCGCCGGAAACAATGGGAACGATGTCCTGCACGGCGGTGCCGGCAACGACACGCTCAATGGCGACGGCGGGCAAGACACGCTTTGGGGCGACGCCGGGGCTGATACTTTAAACGGCGGCAATGGCAATGATGAGCTGCATGGCGGCGCACAAAATGACACCCTGAATGGCGGCACCCATAATGACACCCTATATGGCGACACGGGCGACGACATTCTGAATGGCGATAGCGGCGACGACCTGTTATTTGGCGGTGATGGGATGGATTCCCTCTATGGCGGCATTGGTGATGATACCCTCAGGGGCGACCTTGGGAATGACACCGCATATGGCGGCGCAGGCGTGGATCACATCCACGGTGGCCTCGGCAATGACACGCTTTACGGCGATGACGGTGACGATTTCCTTTGGGGCGGCGCGGATGATGACACCCTGCATGGTGGCGCGGGCATCGACATCCTGAAGGGCGGTAGCGGTAACGACACCCTGAGCGGTGGCAGCGCTGCCGATATCCTGCTCGGCGGCCTCGGCATTGACCAGATTTGGGGTGGCTTTGGCAACGATACCCTAAAGGGCGGCAAAGGGGCAGATACCATTTGGGGTGAGGACGGCGACGACCAGATTTGGGGCAATGCCGGTAACGACATTCTGAATGGTGGCGTTGGCAATGATACCATTTTAGGCGGTCAAGGAAATGACACTATAAATGGCGATAGCGGCGACGATATTCTCAGAGGCGGCACCGGAGATGACCAGATAAACGGCGGCAGCGGCAACGATCTTTTGTGGGGCGGCAAGGGGAATGACACCCTTTCGGGCGGCGCTGGCAATGATATTTTGCGCGGTCGCGGCGGGGATGACACCTTGATCGGCGGCGCGGGCAAAGACCTGATGATCGGGGGCCAAGGGGCCGATGTGTTTGTGTTTAACGCGGTTGCCGACAGCGCAGATACCAACAACCGGTTTGACCGCATAGCCGATTTTGAAACCGGCATAGACCACCTCGATTTCTCGGCTCTGGCAACGCTGAATGGCGGCATGGCCTTTAGCTACCTCGGCGCAGACAAGTTCTCAGGCACCGGCGGCGGTGAGATGCTAACCCAGCTCATGGCAGACGGAAACACGGTTTTGCTGCTCGATGTCGACGGTGACGGCACCTCGGATATGCGGATACTGTTTAACGGCGCTGTCAGCTTCACCGCCGCCGATTTCATTTTTTAAACAGCGAGCTTAGGGCTGACACCAGCGCACATGGAACCAGCCATTGCGCTGCTCGACGGCATTGCCGTTTTGCACCGTATCGGCAAAGCACCAGCGCCCTATACAGGCCGAGGACGACACCACGCGCTCACCATTCACCATGCTGCCGATTTGCGGGTAGCGCACATCGGGGCCACTGCGCAACGCCAAAAAATTGTCGCCCCTCGGGTCCAGCCCGCTCACCGTGCAACTGCGCTCGCGCCCCGCGCTGCGGGGAAACACATCCAGCTTTTGCAGCGCACCGCGCCAGCGACCCAGCACAACCCCGCCCTCGCCAAAACGCAGCGGGCCATAGCGGCCATTTACCAAAATGTGGTCCCGCGCCGTATTCACAGCGCAAAGCCGCCCCTGCTCGGCCAGCTCAATGCGCGAAATCCGGTTCACGGCGGCCTCCGGCAAGGCGGGCGCGCCGGGGATGCAGTCGCTATTGTCAAACACGGCCTGCCCCAGCGGGGTGTGAAAGCATTGCCCCGCGACGTTCAAAATCTGGTTGCGCTCGACCCAGAGCGATTCGCAGCTTGTGCGCGGGCTCCCAAAGACGGGGAAAGCCTCTGCTATGGCAAAAACGGGCCATAAGCCCATGATACATATCAGGTATTTCAGCATGAAGCCTCTAGCTTTGTTCCGTCACGTCATGACCATACAGGTAATCAAACTGCCCGAGCAAGGCTTTCTGCGGCACCATGGCTAACACTTTATGCGCCGCCCCGCGAAAAAGCGGATTGCGCAGGTGGTAGGACCACGCATTGCGCGCCGCCCCCCGCTGCACCCGCGTAGCGCGGGGTTTGCATGTGGTTTCATAGGCTTGCAGGCCGTTCTCAATGCCGTTTGCCGCCATCTCCCGCGCCAGAACCCAGGCATCTTCCAGCCCCATCCCCGCCCCTTGCGCCAGAAAGGGCAGCATCGGGTGGCAGGCATCGCCCACCAGCCCTATGCGGCCAGCCGACCAGCGCGGCAACACGGGGTGGTTAAACAGGCCCCAGAGGAAGGTCTCTTCCACCTGCTCAAGCAAAGCCTGAACAGGGGAGGCAAAGCCCTTGAACGCATGGCGTAAATTCTCTGTTGTATCGGGGATATTCCAGCCCTCTTCGGCCCAGCCCGCCCGCTCTTCCACCGCCACGAAGTTGATCAGGCTGCCGCCGCGCAGCGGGTAGGCCACGAAGTGCCGCCCCTTACCCATGAACACCTGTGCGGCGTTCTCAAACAGGCCTTCGGGCAGGCGCTCCGCCGCCACCAGCCCGCGCCAAGCCACCTGCCCCGTAAACGCTGCTGGCTGCCCCTGCAAGGCCAGCCCGCGCACCACCGAGCGCACCCCGTCCGCCCCGATCAGCGCATCCGCCTCCACCTGTGCGCCGGTCTCGAAATCCGCGGTCACCCGCCTGCCCTTTTGCGAGAGCGCCACCAGCCGACGGTCAAACACCATCTCGACCCCCGCCGCCCGTGCCCCCTGCGCCAGCACTGCGAGCAGGTCAGCGCGGTGGAATTGCCAATAGGGGCGGCCATAGCGGGCCACGGCAGAGGCCCCCATGGGCAGGCGCACCACCTCGGCTCCGCGATAGTCGCGCAGCACCACGGCTTCGGGGGTGTTGGCCACCTCTGCCGCCGCCGCCCGCAGGCCTAAGCCCTCCAGCACCGCCACGGCGTTGGGGCTGATCTGCAGGCCCGCGCCCACTTCGCCCAAGCCCTCGGCCTGCTCAAACACCCGCACCCGCGCGCCCTTCTGCGCCAGCGCCGTGGCCGTGGCCAGCCCCGCTATACCCGCGCCGATGATGCTGATTTCTTGGTCTTTCAAGGTCATTTAAGCCTGCCTGACTGCGCCACTGGCCAGAAGGCTGCTCGCCTCCATCCCCAGCATTTCAAGGATTTCCACTGTGTTTGCCCCGTCCTCGGGGATATGCGCGCGGGCCTTGGCCCCCATGCGCGGGGCGACGGCAGGGTGGCGCATGCCGTTCACGGTGGTGAGCGCATTTCGCGCCGCCATATGGGGGTCGTCCGCCACCTCTTCATAGGTGAGCACAGGGGTGACGCACGCATCGCTGCCAGCAAAAACCTCGGCCCATTCGGCCATGCTCTTCCGGGCGAATTCGGCTTCCAGCCGCGCCATTTGCTGCGGGTGCAGGGCCATATCATGCTGCCCGCCGAATTCCTCCGGCGCGATCCCCAGCCGCGCCAGCAGTTCGGCAAAAAACTTCGCCTCGATCGCCCCCACGGCCACGAAGCGCCCGTCGGCGCAGGTGTAGCAGCGATAATAGGGCACCCCGCCATCGAGCCAGTTGCTTTGCCGCTCAGGCCTCCACCCCCCCGCTGCGTGCAGCCCGTGAAACATGCCCATCATCGAGGTCACCCCGTCGACAATCGCCGCGTCCACCACCTGCCCCCTGCCCGAATAGAGCGCCGCCAGAATCCCCGTGATCAGGAACATCGAGCCGCCGCCAAAATCGCCCACCAGGTTCAGGGGCGGCGGTGGCGGGCGGTCGGCCTCGCCCATGGCATGAAGGGCACCCGTCAGAGAAAGGTAGTTAATATCATGCCCCGCCTGCAGGGCGCGCGGGCCATGCTGCCCCCAGCCGGTCATGCGGGCATAAATGAGCTTGGGATTGGCGGCCAAAAGCCGCGCTGGCCCCAACCCGAGGCGCTCCATTACCCCGGGGCGGTGGCCCTCGATCAGCACATCGGCCCAAGATGCAAGGCGGGCAGCCACCGCCCTGCCCGCTTCGGCCTTCAAATCCAGCACAATCGAGCGTTTGCCCCGCCGCTCCACCGCCTGCGACAGCCCGATTTCGCCGCGTTTGGGGCGGTCGATCACCACCACATCGGCCCCGAGGTCCGCCAGAAGCTGCCCCGCATAGGGCGCAGGGCCAATGCCGGAAAACTCAATAATTTTCAGCCCTGTAAGCGGGCGGGGGCTGGGCATGGGCGGCTCCCTGGTTACGGTTTTCAGGCTTGCATTACTCCACGTCATACGCGAATCCGCAATGCAAAATTTGCCCAAAAGGCCGTTAACCCTTATAGTCAGGCCACGCCGCGCAGAATGCGCTGCATCAATAAAGGGGACAATTATGCTTACAAACTTGATCATCAGTGCCGTTTCCGGCGCGGTTGGCGGCAATGCCATTGGTGGGATTCTGAAGAAACTGAACCTCGGGGCCTTGGGCAACACCATTGCAGGCGCCATTGGCGGCGGCGCGGGCAGCCAGCTCCTCGGGATGCTGGGCGGCGGCGAGGGCGGCGAAGCCATGGCGGGCATGGCCGATGCGGCTGCCAACATGGGGGGCGGCGACATGGGCTCGATCATCAGCGCCGTGGTGGCCGGTGGGGCCGGTGGCGGCGTGCTGACCGGTATCCTTGGCGCGGTCAAGGGTATGATGGGAAAAGGCGAGTAAAATACCACGCCATCTCTTAAAGGGTGATCTGGCGCGGCCAAAGCGCCCGATCACGGTTTATTTTGCCAATTTGAGCGGTTTTCCCTTGAAGCTCGGCAAATAAACCCGAAATTAAATGGTAAGCATTAGGCTGCGAAACACGCAGTTGCATTCAATTTCGGGTAAGGAGGCACCATGCCGTCATTTTCCACCACCCTTGAAGAGGCCATCCACAAAGCGCTGAGCCTCGCCAACGAGCGCCGCCACGAGTTGGCGACGCTGGAGCATCTGCTGCTGGCGCTGGTCGACGAGCCCGAGGCGCGCAAGGTTATGGTCGCCTGCGCGGTCGATATGGACAAGCTCAAACGCCGCCTGACGCGGTTTATTGATAACGACCTTGATTCGCTGGTGTCCGAGATCGAGGGCACCGAGGCGGCGCCGACCACCGGCTTCCAGCGGGTGATCCAGCGCGCCGCCATCCATGTGCAAAGCTCCGGCCATGCCGAAGTGACGGGGGCCAATGTGCTGGTCGCCATCTTTACCGAACGCGAAAGCCACGCCGCCTATTTCCTGCAGCAACAGGACATGACCCGCTATGACGCGGTGAATTTCATCAGCCACGGGGTGGCCAAAGACCCGGCCTATAACGAGCATGTGCCCCTGCAGGGCGCGGGCGACGTGGCCGATGACGTCACCCCCGAGGAAGAGAAAAAAGAAACCGCGCTGGAGAAATATTGCGACGACCTGAACGCCAAGGCCCGCGCGGGCGAGGTGGACCCGCTGATCGGCCGCCAGCACGAGGTGGAGCGCTGCATTCAGGTGCTGTGCCGCCGCCGCAAGAATAATCCGATTCTGGTTGGCGACCCGGGCGTGGGCAAAACCGCGATTGCCGAGGGGCTGGCCCGCAAGATAGTCGATGAAGAAGTGCCCAAGGTGCTGGCCGAGACAACGATCTTTTCGCTCGACATGGGTGCGCTGCTGGCGGGCACGCGGTATCGCGGCGATTTCGAGGAACGCCTGAAAGCGGTGATGAAGGAATTGGAAGCCCATGATAACGCGGTGCTGTTCATTGATGAAATCCACACGGTGATCGGCGCGGGGGCGACCTCTGGCGGGGCGATGGATGCCAGCAACCTGCTGAAGCCCGCTCTGCAAGGGGGCAAGCTGCGGTGCATGGGCTCGACCACCTATAAGGAGTTCCGCCAGCATTTTGAGAAGGACCGCGCGCTGGCGCGGCGCTTCCAGAAGATCGACGTGAACGAGCCGAGCATTCCGGATGCGATCAAGATTCTGATGGGGCTGAAGCCCTATTTTGAAGAGCATCACGACATCCGCTACACCAATGACGGTATTAAAACCGCCGTGGATATGGCCGCACGCTATATCAACGACCGCAAGCTGCCCGACAGCGCCATCGACGTGATCGACGAAGCGGGCGCGGCGCAAATGCTGGTGGCCGAGAGCAAGCGCCGGAAAACCATCGGCACCAAGGACATCGAGGCCGTGGTGGCGAAAATCGCCCGTATTCCAGCCAAGAGTGTGTCGAAAGACGATAGCGAAGTGTTGCGCGGGCTTGAGAAAAGCCTGAAGCGGGTGGTGTTCGGGCAGGATGATGCGATTGTGGCGCTGTCCAGCTCGATCAAACTGGCCCGCGCAGGCCTGCGGGAGCCGGAAAAGCCGATTGGCAGCTATCTGTTTGCCGGGCCAACGGGCGTGGGCAAAACCGAGGTGGCCAAGCAGTTGGCGGACACGCTGGGCGTGGAGCTGCTGCGCTTTGACATGTCGGAATATATGGAAAAGCACGCGGTGAGCCGCCTGATCGGCGCACCGCCGGGCTATGTGGGCTTTGATCAGGGCGGGCTTTTGACCGATGGGGTGGACCAACACCCGCATTGTGTGCTGCTGCTCGACGAGATCGAAAAGGCGCACCCGGATGTGTTCAACATCCTGCTGCAGGTGATGGACCACGGCAAGCTCACCGACCATAACGGCAAGCAGATCGATTTCCGCAATGTGGTGCTGATCATGACATCAAATGCGGGCGCGGCCGAGCAGGCCAAAGCCGCCATTGGTTTTGGCGACACCAAACGCACGGGCGAGGACACCGCCGCCATTGAGCGCACCTTTACGCCGGAATTCCGCAACCGCTTGGACGCGGTGATCAGCTTTAGCGCCCTGTCGCGCGAGGTGATCCTGAAGGTGGTCGAGAAGTTTGTGCTGCAGCTTGAATCACAGCTTATGGACCGGAATGTGACCATCGAGCTGACCGAAGCGGCGGCGAATTGGCTGGCCAAAAAGGGCTATTCCGAGACTATGGGTGCGCGGCCCCTCGGGCGCACCATTCAGGAGCACATCAAGAAACCGCTGGCGGAGGAGTTGCTTTTTGGCAAGCTCGCCAAGGGCGGCTCGGTGCGGGTTGAGGTAAAGGATGGCAAAATCCATCTGGAAATTGTGGAGCCGGAAAAACTGCGGATTTCGGCGACGAAAAAACCGCCGATGCTGACAACAGAATAGAGGCTGGCGCGCGCCTCCTCGGCGACCCTTCAGGCGGCTTTCTTTGCAAAACCGCGCTTGTGGTTCGGGCCACCTCGTCGGCGCGGGTTGCGCCTGGCGCAACCGGCCCTTATCGCTCGGTCAGTTTCAGCTCGATTCGCCGGTTGGCGGCCAGGGCCTCGGGGCTGTTGCCTTCGGCGATGGGCTGGAACTCGCCAAAGCCGGCGGCCGAAAGATGCGCTGCATCCAGATGTTCGACATCGCTCAGATAACGCAGCACCGAAAGCGCCCTGTCAACGGATAACTGCCAGTTATCATTGACATTACCGGTTGTATCCGTGTGCCCTTCGATCTGAAGAATCCAGTTGATTTCCGGCGGAATTTCGTTGGCAAGCTGGCGGATGACATTGGCCAAACCGGAAAGCTGCTGCTGCCCCGCGGGGCCAAGATCGGCAGAGCCGGGTTCAAACAAAACCTCGGAGGAAAACACAAAACGGTCGCCAACAACCCGCACATCGTCGCGCCCGCCAAGAACCTCGCGCATCCGCCCGAAAAACTCAGAGCGGAAAGAGCGCAGGTCGTTGGCCTCGGCCTCCAGTCGCGCGGCCTCAGCGGCAAGCAGCTCTTTTTCGCGGGCTTCGGCGGCGGCCCGGGCACGAGCTTCGGCGGCGGCGCGGGCAAGCGCGGTGTTCAGGTCTGACCCGAGGCTCTGTATCCGGATTTGCGCCTCGGAATCCGCCCGGGCCGAGGCGTCCAGCAAGCCTTGAAGTTCGTTCAACTGCTGCCGCAGCGCCGCCGTTTGCTGGTTCAGCAATTCCACCTGCCGCTGGGAATCCAGCGAGCGGGCTTTTTCCTCGG
>JALWPC010000579.1 GCA_026995265.1 Paracoccaceae bacterium | reverse complement strand
CGCCGGGCGGCTGGCCAAGGTTGCCGCGCATCATGTCAATCACGCTGTCGGGAAAGGCCACATCCACCGCGGGGTCTTCCACCTCGGCGCGGCTCAGCCCCTGAGATACCATCATCAAGGCCATGTCGCCGACGACCTTGGAACTCGGCGTCACCTTCACAATGTCGCCAAACATCTGGTTCACATCGGCATAAGCCTGCGCCACCTCGTGCCAGCGCTCTTCCAGCCCGAGCGACCGCGCCTGCGCCTTCAGGTTGGTGAACTGCCCGCCGGGCATTTCGTGCAGATAAACCTCCGAGGCGGGCGCCTTGGTGCCGCTCTCAAACGCCGCATATTGCTGGCGCACCGCCTCCCAATAATCCGAGGTCTGCCGGATCACGCCAATATCCAGCCCCGTGTCGCGCTCGGTGCCCCGCAGGGCCTCGACCAGCGAGCCGAGGCAGGGCTGGCTGGTGCCGCCGGAAAACGCATCCATCGCCGCGTCCACCGCGTCCACCCCCGCCTCGGATGCCGCCAGAATGGTGGCCGCCGCAATGCCGCTGGTGTCGTGGGTGTGGAAGTGGATCGGCAACCCGACCTCCTCTTTCAGCGCCTTCACCAGCACCGTGGCGGCGGCGGGTTTGAGCAGCCCCGCCATGTCCTTCAGGCCCAGAATATGCGCGCCCGCGTCGCGCAAATCCTTGCCCATCTGCACGTAATATTTCAGGTCATATTTCGCCCGCTCGGGGTTCAGGATGTCGCCGGTATAGCAGATCGCCCCCTCGCAGAGCTTGCCGCTCTCCACCACCGCATCCATGGCCACCCGCATGTTTTCCACCCAGTTGAGGCTGTCAAACACGCGGAATACATCGACGCCGGTTTCGGCGGCCTGCGCCACAAACTTCTGCACCACATTGTCCGGATAATTCGTATACCCCACCCCGTTTGACGCCCTCAAGAGCATCTGCGTCATCACATTAGGCACCCGCGCCCTGAGGTCGCGCAGCCGTTGCCAGGGGCATTCCTGCAAGAAGCGATAGGCCACGTCAAACGTCGCCCCGCCCCAGGCCTCGATGCTGAACAGGCCCGCGAGGTTATGGGCATAACTCTCGGCCACATTCAGCATGTCGATGGAGCGCATCCGCGTGGCCAGCAGGCTTTGGTGCCCGTCCCGCATGGTGGTATCGGTGATCAAAAGCCGCTTCTGCGCCAGCATCCAGTCCGCCACCGCCTGCGCGCCTTTTTCCTCCAGCATATTCCGCGTTCCGTAGGGTGGGTGCTCGTCACCCACCACTGGCACCACCGGCACCCGCGCATGGGCCGGCGGCTTGGCCCGCCCCTCCACCTCGGGGTGCCCGTTCACGGTAATATCGGCAATATAGGTCAAAATCTTCGTCGCGCGGTCGCGGCGTTTTTTGAATTGAAACAACTCTGGCGTGTTGTCGATGAATTTAGTGGTATAGCTGTTGTCCAGAAAGGTGGGGTGCTTCAGCAGGTTCTCGACAAAGGCAATATTGGTGCTGACGCCGCGAATGCGAAACTCCCGCAAAGCGCGATCCATCCGCGCAATCGCGGCTTCCGGCGTATTGGCCCACGCCGTCACCTTTTCCAGCAGGCTGTCATAATAGCGCGTAATCACCGCACCGCTATAGGCCGTGCCGCCATCGAGGCGAATCCCCATGCCCGTGGCGCCGCGATAGGCGGTGATGCGGCCATAATCGGGGATAAAATTGTTCTGCGGGTCCTCGGTGGTAATCCGGCATTGCAGGGCGTGGCCGTTCAGGCGGATGTCTTCTTGGCTGGCCTTCCCCGTCGCCTCCTCAATGCTGCGCCCCTCGGCGATCAGGATCTGCGCGCGCACAATATCAATGCCGGTGACCTCTTCCGTCACCGTATGCTCCACCTGCACGCGGGGGTTGACCTCGATAAAGAAAAACTCCTCGGTGTCGATGTCCATCAGAAACTCGACCGTCCCCGCGCATTCATAGCCCACATGGGCGCAAATCTTGCGGCCCAGGGCGCAAAGCTCCTCGCGTTGCGCATCGTTCAGATACGGCGCCGGGGCCCGCTCCACCACCTTCTGGTTGCGCCGCTGCACCGAGCAGTCCCGTTCCCACAGGTGGTAGATTTTGCCATGGCTATCCCCAAGAATCTGCACTTCCACATGCCGTGCCCGCTGCACCAAGCGCTCCAGATAGCCCTCGCCATTGCCAAAGGCCGCCTCGGCCTCGCGGCGGCCCTCCAGCACCATGTCCTCCAGCTCGTCGGGCCCCATAATCGGGCGCATTCCGCGCCCGCCGCCGCCCCAACTGGCCTTGAGCATCAAGGGATAGCCCACCTCGTCGGCCATGCGGCGCACCTCGGCCATATCATCGGGCAGCACCTCGGTCGCGGGCACCACCGGCACCCCCGCCTCTATGGCCACCTTGCGTGCCGAAGCCTTGTCCCCCAGCAAGCGCATGGTCGCCGCCTTCGGGCCGATAAAGGCAATCCCCGCCGCATCGCAGGCATCGACAAAATCGGGGTTTTCCGACAGCAGCCCATAGCCCGGGTGAATCGCATCCGCCCCGCAGGCCTTCGCCACGCGGATGATCTCCTCAATGCTCAGATACGCCGCCACCGGCCCCAGCCCCGCGCCGATCCGGTAAGCCTCGTCAGCCTTGAAGCGGTGCAGGCTCAGCTTGTCCTCCTCGGCATAGACAGCCACCGTGCGCTTGCCCATTTCATTGGCCGCCCGCATGATGCGAATGGCGATCTCCCCACGGTTGGCGATCAGGATTTTCGAGAAGTTTTTCATCACAGAACCTTTGCGTTGGGTGACGGGTCAGCCCGTCTTACCCAAGCAGGACGGGTTTAGCAATGCTGCAATAGCGCGCAAGGCCGGTGTGGTCCGGTGGCAAGCGAGGCAGGAACAATTCGCGAACAACCCCCTTTTCTATTCTGCGAAACTAGGTTAGTTTCTCCCCCATGAATGATTGGGATGTCAATGAATCGGACGCTTTCGAGGCCGCCGTGCCGCTTTCACAGCGGGCAATGCAGGCGCGCCCTGCGCCCTATATGGAGGGGCTGAACCCCGAGCA
>JALWPC010000578.1 GCA_026995265.1 Paracoccaceae bacterium | reverse complement strand
GTCCTGGTTCCGAACCGGCCTTGATACCTTGCGACGGTGGCTGCTATACGACCCGGAAATGGCCATCAAGGCGTGGCTAAAAACCATCCCCAAAAGCTCAATAGCTCAATGAGTCGTGTACTGTGGCCTCCGGATTTCCTATACTTAAAGAGCTAATACAGAATGCAGAGGATGCGCGGGCCAGCCAAATCCGCTTTATTGCACACAAAGGCTGGGAGAATGCACAAAACCCGCTGCTCCGCGTGCCTGGCCTACTTGTAGCCAACGATGGCCGTTTTGAGGCTGATGATGGGGACGGCATCCTTTCCTTCGGCGACGGTACGAAGAGTGGCGAAACGGCGGCCATTGGTCGCTTCGGCTTTGGCCAAAAGGCAGTGTTTCACCTCTGCGATACCTTTATTGCTCATGCATTCGGCCACGCGACACAGTTTTCCGAAGTGATCAACCCTTGCCTTAGCGTTATTGACAAAACACAAGCGGCAAGTTGGGATGACATAGAAAATGATGATCTGGCCCGACTTATGAGCGCGGTTCACGACATCCCTAAGGGCTTTCTCCTTTGGCTTCCCCTGCGGTGTGACGCAGTCTTGCCTGCTAAAAACCTGTCTTTCACTGACTACCGGCCTCGACCAGACGAACTGGTGGATGAACTCAAAAGTCATGAAGCCGAACTCCGGTTGATCCTCGCCGGTTTGCGCCATATCGACCGGATTTCTGCTGTACAGGAAGACAAAACAACGCACCTTGAATTATCTCGTAGTGCTGACGGTGGACGGATGAGGGGGCCGGATGAATCCTGGCGCTGCGAAAGCCAAAAATTCCATGGTCAGATTGAAGACAAGGGTGAGCAAGCCTCGGTTTATGTCGGGCGTGAAAGCTGCGGTGTAAGCCCATTGCTTGACCAGCTCCGCAGCGCAGAGAATTGGCCCAAGGTTCCTGATTTCGATGAAGACGGTGGGGTTATGCGAGATGAAAAGGCAGTGGCTCACGGCGCTGTCATTTTAAGTAACCGAAAAGATAATGTGGCGGGCTCTGCCGAATTTGACTGGGGTGTATTCCTGCCTGTTGCGAAAGCTGCGGGGATTGAGCTTAAGGGGCCGGGGTTTCTGATCCTGCTCCACGGCTATTTTTTCGTTGATTCCGGGCGGCGCGATATTGTGGGCTTCAACGACAAGAGTGGCGGAAATAACAAGAGTGACGGAAATGACTCAATCTACCGTGAGTGGAACGAAACACTGCGCGATGAGGTGGTGCTGCCTCTTTTACCCAGTGTGCTACACGATGCTTATCAAGCGCAGATGCTTAGTGCGGATCAGCTTGCCGACTTGTTGGCTGCACTAAACAATAGCAGTTTTGGTCGGGAGCATGCCGAGGCAATCGCGCAACGCGACTGTTTGGTCCGCCTAATTGAACCATCTGGCAGCGCTCTGATCGCCCGCTGGACCATCAAACCCGCTGACGTTGCCCTGCGGCCTTTTCCAACCCCTGATGAGCGTGGACATATAGATTGTCTGGAGCTTCTACCGAACCTTCATAAGTGGGCCGATGCCAAAGCTATTCATCTGGTTGCGGGTCCGCAGAGTGCATTGGTCCGTGGGGGATTCGAATGGCAGGCAGATGAAATCTCCGAAATCCTGAGTGAACTCTCTTCAGAGGTTTTCCTTCAGGGTGGGAAAATTACGGCCCTCGAGAAATTTCTTGAAACTACAGTTGGGAATTCTCGCGAACTTCGCGAAGCGGCCAAGTCGGGCTTGCTAAAAGCACTGCGCGGCGCCATGCGTGAACAGCGATCTCTTGCAAATGACGATTCGATAAGACGTATCCTCGCTTACCTGCCTGAAAAATATCTGGTTTCTTTACCATCGAGTGCGTCTGAGAGGTTTGTTTTGCGGGCATTGGCTGCCGCCGACCGATCTCCTCTCGTAGGCCGTGCAGCATGGGTCGAGGATTCCACGGTCATCGATCAGTTGGATCCGTCAAATCTTGTAGATCTCTTCGATTGCCTAGAACCATTGCTCAATGACGAACGTAAGGATGATGCTGCAAATGCCGCTGCGGTTAGTTTGCTAAAGCTCGGCAAATCTCGTTTGGAGCAACTAGCAAATTCAACGGCGTTTTTGCAACGCCCAGTATTGCGATTGCATGATGGGAAGGGCAGGAAACGCCTGGTCACCTTGCCAGAAATAATGGATGCCTCCAGTTCCGAGAGACTCTTTCGAGACAATCCGAGAGTAAAGCGCCTTATGAAGCTTCTGTCAGAAGCGGTTCCCTCCACTGAAACACTGATTATGGCTGGGCGTGCGGCCGATTTGTTTGCTGATGCCGAAACCGGACCTTGGCCCTTTAGCTTTACCAAAGGAACGGCTGATGCTGTTTGCAAGCTGATAGGACAGGCCGAACAGTTTGGAAATGCCCAGCAGAGAGCAACTCTTCTTACCGAGGTTTTTTCAAAAGAAGACCAGCACCGTTCAACCCTACGAATGCTGGCGGCGGGCAACAAACCTGCAGGAGATGTAGGTGTTTCGTTATTTATGACAGCGGATCCCTTTCCCGGGCTGGATAGGATCCTCGAGAGTTTAATATCCCATAGCGATAACAAGTTGATGCTGGGTACCGAAATCGCTGACGCACTAAATCGCGAACAGCAAGCAGCTTTAGGAATTCGCAGTCTGGACGCGGCCGAACTCGGACGCATTATGCAAGAAAATGTAGAGTACTTTCCAAGCCTATCCCTCAGTGATGAGGAAGTTTCTGCTCTTCTATTGTCTCGACTAGATGATGACGTCCTGAAAGAATTGCCGATTCACCGCGGGAAAAACGGTGAGCTTTCTTTGGCGTCGCAATTGCGCAAGGAAACACAAGGCTGGCCTATACCTGTGTCGCTTCGCGCTATAGCCGAACTTGTGGAGCTGAGCGCGGACACGACAGTCCGTAAGCGTCAAGAGGGTTTGATCGCCGATTGGGGCCCATTGGACCAAATCCAGCTTTGTCTCGGACAGCCCGAGCCAAGCCAATATGCAGGTTTGATCCTTGATGCGCTCGTGGCGCTTGACGAACTGCCCGAAGACTTAACCAACAAGGTCAAATCCTGTCGATGGTTGACTGATATAAATCGAATTGGGTGGTCTCCGAGTGATGTGTTCGACTTGGGCGACGATATCGAGATGGCGGCGTTAAAAGTGTTGAGTGAGAACGACCAGGATCAAGCTTTTTTGCCCAAAAGCAAGATTTCGCCCGATCTGCGCACGCACGGCGGTTTTGAGCGCCTTCACGAATGGAAAATACTTCCAGATAGTGACGCCTCGTTAGAATCACTTGGCCTGATGATTGATGATAAGAAACCCGTAGCTTTTCTGGGGAGTGCGCAGGAATTTCCGATCGAAGCGGCTAAGGCTATTGCTGTTGCCGGTTTGCAATTTGATTTACCTGGTTGGCCATTATTGGCCGCCGTTCTGCGCCAAGGGGATGCCCTGCCGGAGGCTCTGGTCCGCAAACTCATTTCGTCGTTCGGAAGTGTCCAGCAAGGTGAAATTGAACGCGCGAAAGCCTGGTTCGAGCCTCTGGGCGGGGGAAATTTCTCTGATGGACATGGTGGCGCCGCGCTTTGTCTTTTTTCTCATGGTATCAAAGGTATTTCCACTTGGGAAGCCTACGAAAGAAACAAGGCTATAGCCGGGTTACGGGTCCCCACTTCCGCCAGTAGCTGGCGGGAAGCATCGCAAGTTGTTGCGGGTGCTGAAGGCGTATCTAATGACCATCTTTTACATTCGAAACTGATTGAATATTTTGCTCGGCCAGCGCAAGGCCCCGAAGTTTCCGTCGCCATGAAACCGAAAGACAGCAGTGAGACAGCCGAAATACATGATTTGAGTTCAACCTGTTTGATTTCGCTGGAAACCCTGATTGGTAAATTACAAAATACCGTCCCGGACCAGATGCTCTATCTCTTGATCGCCTTAACAGGGCGCTCTCTGGATGTGCAGCCACTGGTGGATAAAATACACAGCACAGCTGGGCGGACGTTCGATGAAGTTCGCCGGAGTCTGGATGATATTATCAATGACTTGGCTCCAGACACGGTCATAGATAGTCAACATTTCGTATTCCACTTTGCCGAAGGCGGCAT
The DNA here is from genome assembly GCA_026995265.1 of Paracoccaceae bacterium. Taxonomy (GTDB): domain Bacteria; phylum Pseudomonadota; class Alphaproteobacteria; order Rhodobacterales; family Rhodobacteraceae; genus UBA3077. The sequence continues at coordinate 7,847 of JALWPC010000578.1, read as the reverse complement.
GGTGGAATGCACCTCCATCCTTGGTGAACGTATCAAAGTGCCCACTTTATCGGATAATGCTACATTAATCCTCGGTAACAGCCATTATTCATCGGCAACGTCTGACAACACCTCCCCCATTAAGGTTACGATCAACTCTGGCCTTTTCGAAAAGGGTTCACATACCGATTTTTCGACGGCTCTTTCGGGGGCAATCGTTACTCTGGCAAAAGACAGCCTTGGATTTGAAGCAAGTCATTTGACTGCATTGCAAAGGCTTGTGGATGTTTGCCGAAAAGTTGACCAGGCAACAGTTCAGGAAGTGCAAAGATTGATGACAGAGAGTTTGCCCTTTCAACTGGAGCAACTCAAGCTTCCAAAAGACAGTGGTGTCAGAGAAATGCTCGTTAAGTATCAGCGCAAGGAAGAGCAGGCCGCACGCAGCGGAGGTGATCTTGCATCATTAAGGCGTGAACTTTGGCGGGATATAGAATCACCCGAGGCCACTCGTGAATTGCTGGCTGCCATGCGCGAACGCATATCCGACTATGGCTATTCCTCTTCACGGGTGTTTTTCGAATTATTTCAGAATGCAGACGACGCTTATCAGCAACTCGGAGGGGAAACAGGAAGCTTTCGTGTCGAGGTTTCCAAGCAGAGCCTTCGAATCGTTCATTGGGGGCGGTTAATCAACCATTTAGGGCCAAACCCAAAGGACGGAGAGAATCGCGGATACGGCCGCGATCTCATAAATATGCTCAAGCTGAATGTTTCCGAAAAACGATCGGGACAAGACGTAACCGGAAAATACGGGCTGGGTTTCAAGAGCGTTCATCTGATCGCGGATGAGGCACGGTTGGCAAGTGGTCTGGGCGTCGCCTGCCAAATATCGGGTGGTTTTTTGCCGTCCTCATGGATAGAAGGCCCTGCTGCAGTTCGTGACTACACTAACGATAAGGCTCCTGCCACCGTTCTTGAGCTTCCGACGGGCGATGGACGCGAGGACGAAGCCGAAAATGCCATAGCGGCTTTCAAACGGGTGGCGCATTTGCTCCCCGCTTTCTCTCGCCGAATTCGGCGTGTTGAACTTTCAGGCGACGATGCCATCATGGCCGATATCAAGATTGACAGTCTTGGAAATGTTGATGGCGTGTCCATTGTTGGTTTCAGCGGCTCAACGCAACTTCGAGCATTACGGTTCGATCTCGGAGAAGGGGCGCAAATGCTGGTTGCACTTGATCGCGACGGGCCTTGTGCATTTGATGCGGACCTTCCCAAGCTGTGGTCACTTGCGCCGTTGGATGAAGACCTGCCTGCTGGCTGGATACTCAATGTTCGTGATTTACCGCTCGACCCGGGGAGAACAAGCCTTGCCGACCGGGAGCATGTCGATGAGTTGTTCGTAAATATTGGCACTAAACTGGGTACAAGGCTCGAAACCCTTCATGGTTACGCAAGTAACAACTGGACGGAATTTTCATCGTATCTGGGCCTGTCTGACTCTGGTTTGCAAACCGGTTCTCGGGTATTTTGGGACAAGATGCTTGATCTGTTCGAGCGCGATTTGGATAACAAGTGGACCAAGAAACTACACGACAAGGAAAGAGGTGTTGGCCGATTGATTGTCAGTGCGCGGGTGTTGTCAAGCCGTTTGCCTGCGCCCTTTGATGCTTTGGTCCAGGGTGCCGATGTCAAGTTTTACCCTGACGGTGTGTTGGCGATAAAAGACAACCTTGCCGGAATCTGCGATTGGCAATCAGCAAAGGAAATATCGGGGCAAGTTGTTTCAAAAAGTGTTTCGGATACCTTACAAGCAATGGGTTTTGACAAGATTCAGCCATTATCTATTGCGGCGTTGTTGCTGAAAGAAATCGGTGATGGTGCACAGGTTTCTGCGGAAAAAGCGTCAATTCTGGGAAGAGTGATCAATGAAGAATGGGTGAAATCATTAGATTCGCACAAAGATCAGCAAGAATTGCGCACTGCAGCGGCACGTTCACGGTTCTTGATGGCAGATGGCCAATGGCGAGAGGCTGGACTGTCGCCCATAGGGAGGCCGAGGAACAAAGAAGAAGACCTAATTATGGCGTTTGCTCCTGAGACTGCGATTTTGGATGGAGGGTATCGACAAGAACCTGCACTTGGATTTTTCCGGTTGGCCAGTGAGCAATCCGGATTTCAGCGCAATGCCACAGTTTTTGCGAAATGGGGGATGGAACTTGCTTCTGAAGAGAAACAAAAGGCCTTCTTGGCATACATGATTGATGGAGACCTTGGGGAAAAATTCGCAGACGCTGTCCGCAACTTGAAACCTATTTGGTTGCCTAAAAGCTCGGTTGATTTGAAAAATAGTCCGCTCGTATCTGGTTGGAGCGAAGATGACATCTCGCGACTTCTTACGCGCCTTTTCCCCGTTGAAGTTAAGAATAATTGGTTCAACCCGAACGCGGCAGGGCCTGAATCGCAGCCGGATTCTTTAATTGAACCCGACGTTTTCTTTGAAAACCTGTATGAATGGTGGGGTGACAAAGGTGAAGATTTGCGTAGTGAGCACGACAAGCAAGCCTACCCAGAAGGCTTTGTTCCCAGTCAACTAATAGGTCAAACTGCCAATGATGACCGTGAAGGCTGGTTCACATTTTTTGCTCTTGCAATGTTCCGTTCAATTGGTCGAACAAATGAAGGGCAACATCGTGTATTCATCGAAAAAGGACGTCAGATAGGGTGGTGGAGAGAACTTGCAAACTCTACTCCGCCAAATGATGTCGAGGCTTGGACAAAACAGCTGAATGAATGGTCCAGCCCGGATGTTTGGCGGCTAGATAATTTGCCATGGCGAAGATATCTTTCTGACCTTTATACCCTCGCGCGTTGGTTGCCCGACTATGTCGAAGCGCTTCTGGCTTTGCCGTTGGGTGTGAGCCAAAAAGAAAAAGTCGCTTTGTCCGATGCCTTTCGTCTTAGCACCTCACCGATCTGGCAGCGTCGAGGCCTTGAAGGTGCGCCTTTAACCCAAAGCTTGGGTATTGGCGCGAACTGGTTAATTCGCGAATGTTGTCGGCATGGTATATATGAGCGTGGGGATGCTGTTGCGATGCACAAATATGGCTGGGCTTCAACCCGTCGAGTTCGTGATCTTTTCGACAGTTTATCGATTTCGGTCGGAGACAACGCATCGATGGATCATAGCCATGATATTCATAGTTTGGTTGTTGAGTTTCTTGGTTCAGAACGCGCGATGTTTCATGGAGACCTAGATCTAGCTTTGCAATCGATAACACTTGAAAAGTTTGGCGGCGAACTGCAAGGCTTGTTGGGATCCGAGCAGAATGCTGGTGCGCCAGTTTTCGAGAGTGAAGTTTTTGGACAGGAAACTGACGAATGACCCATTTGCTATTGCCAGACACGCCCGTATTGCACCCTCGTCATGGTGATGGGCGGGTCATTTCTGATTTGGGTCCCACTTGCATCGTCCGTTTCGGCAATCATTTGGAGCAGGTGGAAACCGAAGAGCTGGATACCAAGCAATCTGTAGAAACCGCACTTTCGGAAGGACGGATCGATGATCCTTTATCGGTAATAACGCGAGCGCAAGCTCTTGCTATTCAATCCGTGAATGACCAATGGGGCGTCTTTTCTCGGTCGCGCGTGCAATTGTTACCTCACCAGCTTTGGGTGTGTCGACAGGTTACAAAAACATGGCCAGCGCGTTGGTTGGTTGCTGACGATGTGGGGTTGGGTAAAACAATAGAGGCCGGACTTATTCTGACGCCACTTCTTGCATCCAAGCGCGTGAAAAGGTTGCTTATTCTCACCCCTGCAAGGCTGGCCCCGCAATGGCGCGCGCGGCTAAAGACAATGTTTGACATTCGCCTTCAAGAATACACAGCTGAACTTGACCGCGGCCGCACCAGTTTCTGGGACACTGCTGACCAGGTTGTTGCATCGTTTCATACCTTGCGTGGAGAAACGGCGCGCAAGCGCCTGCTTGCCGCCGAACCGTGGGATCTTGTTATGGTTGATGAGGCCCATCACTTCCAGGCACAGGAGAAGGAAAGCACGCTAACATACCAGCTGCTTGAAGAGTTGCAGGATGCTGGACGTATTGATTCAATGGTGCTTTTTACCGGAACGCCACATCGGGGAAAGGATCACGGATTTTTTGCCTTAATGAAACTCGTTCGACCTGATTTGTTTGATCCTCGAAAGCCCGTTTCTGAACAGCTCCCGTTACTGCGCGAGGCTATGATCCGCAACAACAAGGCACATGTTACAGATTTACAAGGTAAAAAGTTATTCAAACCTGTAACCACCACGCAAATCGATTTTCGCTATTCGCCCAATGAGCAAGCTTTCTATGATACGATGAGCGAATTCATTCTGGACGGTCGCACCTATGCGAATAGTTTGTCTGGTCGTCAACAAACAGCTAGAATGCTGTTACTAATTGCCCTGCAAAAACTCACAGCTAGCTCCATTGCTGCAATCCGTGCCGCACTGGAAAAACGGCGTGAAATGTTGCTTGGGATAGTGAATGCGCAGACATCTATGAAGGCGAGACATGAGCCCTTAACGTTGGATGAAGCCGCGGAATTTGAAGAAGGCCTTTCCGGCGAACTAGAAGCTCTACTTTTGCAAGACGAGATTGATCGATTGGAAGAATTAGTCGATTTGGCTCGCCACATTGGTCGTGAGACCAAGATAGAACGCCTCCTTGATATGCTGGCGGCGGACCTGCCAGAGGGTGAGCCGGTTCTTTTCTTTACCGAATACAAAGCCACCCAAGCCCTGGTTTTTGCGGCTCTTGAAGAGAGATTTGGTGAAGGGTGCGTCGGCTTTATCAATGGCGAGGACCGATTGCTGGTCCCTGACCTCCTTGATGGTAAGCCTCGACAATTAACTTTGGAGCGAGAAACCGCTGCTGAGGCCTTTAATGAAGGGAAAACACGTTTCCTTGTATCTACTGAGGCGGGAGGAGAAGGCATTGACTTGCAGGAACGTTGCGCCGTGCTGGTCCATGTGGATCTACCATGGAATCCTATGCGCCTTCACCAAAGGGTCGGACGATTGAGCCGGTATGGCCAAAAACGAAAGGTATCAGTTTTTTTGATGCGCAACCCAGAGACCGTCGAAGCACGTATCTGGGATCTGCTTCAGTCAAAACTCGGACGGATACAATCGGCGATATCTTCGGTGATGGACGAAGATGAGGATATCGCACAACTTGTGATCGGAATGACCCCGCCAGGTATTTTTGACCAGCTTTATAGTGAGGCGAGCCATCAAAGTAATGAACGGCTTGGAGATTGGTTTGACGCTCAAACAGCAACCTTTGGTGGAAGGGATGCAGTCGATACCGTTCGAAAAATGCTTGGAAATGTCGCCCGTTATGACTTTCAATCCGTCGGAGCACAACTTCCGAAGCTGGATTTGCCAGACTTGGAACCGTTCTTTCGCAACGCCATGCATGTCTATAGCCGACGTGTCACGCGCAATGATAAGGGGTTGGGGGTGGCGACGCCAGAAATTTGGCGCCGAGATCCAGATCTGAAAACCCGGTACGATGGGCTAAGGTTGAACCGCGACAGTGGGTCCGGCCAGTTTGTATCGGAAATACTAGGAGTGGGCCATGCTTTGTTTGATCGCGCGCTCAATGAAACGGGCTGTTTGGAAGCACATGTAGCACGCGCAAAGGGGCTCGATACGCCTCTAATAGTGGCTAGTATTGAGGATGAGTTGACGGGAACAGGGGCAACGGTTCATCGAGTTGCAATTGGTGCAATAAATGGGGGTAACGGTATTGAAATTCTGCGTGACTGGGAATTGCTCCTCTTTCTCAATCGACTGGAACCCTATGAAGGTGCCGAAGCAACCGAAGAGGAAAAAAGCTTAATAAACCAAGTGTGGCAAGACCTGCCTAAAAAACTAGACAAACTCGGATTTGAATTCACACGCCCCCGCGCATTTCGTTCTCTCATTATTCTGCCGCTATAAAGGATTACTCTGGGCTCTTTCTTCTGGGAGTACATTGGTCAAATAGGGGAGCAAATCTGCCCCATTTCAGAGATGGTTCGCCCCCAGAGCCGCCCCCACCGCCACTTGGCCTCAGGCTTTTATGCGCGCCATTTTCGGGTCATAGAGCGGTGCCATGTGCACGGTGCAGGGCACCCGTTTGCTGGCGACCTCCAATTCATATTTTCCGCTCAGCACATAGGCCGTATCCATCGGCCCGTTGGCCCGCACATAGCCGTAACCGATGGACCGCTCCACCGTATAGCCATAACCGCCACTGGTCAGCCAGCCCACCCGCTCCCCGTTCCGGTAGATGGTTTCGCGGCCCAGCAGCACCACATCGGGGGCGGTGGTGAAGCCAGCGAGGCGCTTCATTACGCCGGATTGGCGTTGTTTTTCAATGGCCTCCCGGCCTTTGAAATCCGCGCCCTTTTTCAGCGCCCAGCCGAGGCCCGCTTCAAGCGGCGTGTGGTCGGGGCCGATGTCGGACCCCCAAGCCCGGTAGCCCTTTTCAAGCCGCATGGACTCAATGGCGCGGTAGCCCGCATCCCGCAGCCCTTGGGCCGCGCCCGCCGCGTGCAGCGCCGCATAAACCGTGGTGGCGTATTCCGTGGGCAGGTGCAGCTCCCAGCCGAGCTCGCCGACATAGGTCACCCGCAGCGCCCGCACGGGGCAGCCCGCAATGCCGATGGTTTGGGCCGTGCCAAAGGGAAAGGCGGCGTTGGAGACATCCGTCCTTGTCACCGCCTGCAAAATATCCCGCGCCTTTGGGCCCATCAGCGAGAGCACCGCATAAGCCGAGGTTACATCCACCAGTTGCGCGTTCATCCCCGCCGGAATATTCCGGCTGATCCAGTCGAAATCATGGGTGGCAAAGCCGGTGCCGGTGACGATGTAGTATTCATCCCGCGCCACCCGCACCGTGGTCAGGTCGCACTCGATGCCGCCCTTGTCGTTGAGCATTTGGGTGTAGGTCAGCGCCCCTACCGGCTTAGCCACGTTATTGGCGGCAATCCAGTTGAGCGCCGCCTCCGCATCGGGGCCTTTCAGGGTAAACTTGGCAAAGGAGCTTTGGTCAAACAGCACCGCCGCCTCGCGGCCTGCCCTGTGTTCCTCGCCCACGGCCTCGAACCAGTTTTGCCGCCCGAAGCTGTAAATATCCTTTGCTTCCATGCCTCTAGGCGCAAACCAGTTCGGCCGCTCCCAGCCGAGTTTCTCGCCAAAGCACGCGCCCTTGCCCTTCAGCACCTCGTAAAGCGGAGACTTGCGGCAGGGCCTCCCGCTGTCGTGTTCCTCGTGGGGCCACGCCATGGTATAGTGCTTGCCGTAAGCCTCCACGGTGCGGGTGCGCACCCAATCCGTATCAAAATGCGGGCGGCCAAAGCGGCGGATGTCCACCGGCCACAGGTCAAAGGGCGGCTCGCCCCTGGCGACCCATTCGGCCAGCGCCATCCCCGCCCCGCCGCCCGCCGCGATGCCATAGGCATTGAACCCCGCACCCACAAAAAGCCCCGCCTGCTCGGGGGCCTCGCCAAGAATGAAATTCCCGTCAGGGGTGAAACTTTCCGGCCCGTTGGTCAGCGTCTTGATCCCCGCCGTTTCCAGCGCCGGCACGCGGCCCAAGGCCAACTCCATCAGCGGCTCGAAATGGTCAAAATTGCTCGGCAACAGCGTGTAGTGGAAATCCTTCGGGATACCCTCGACCGCCCACGGGATAGGGTTGGCCTCATAGCCCCCCATCACCAGCCCGCCGACCTCTTCCTTGTAATAGGTCAGGCGGTCCGGGTCGCGCAAGGTCGGCAGGTCGCGCGGCATACCCGCGATTGGCTCGGTCACCATATACTGGTGCTCCATGC
>JALWPC010000577.1 GCA_026995265.1 Paracoccaceae bacterium | reverse complement strand
TTCCGACCAGTTGTGCCGAAAAATAGTATTCTGGCGGGGTGGCCGCCACGGCAGCCACCCCGCCGGATGCGGGCGTGCCGCCGGTTTGAAACACCGAGCCATTGAGGCTGGCCATCCAGATATCCGAAAGTGGCACCGAATACACTATACTGGCCGAGCGCGTGGTGGCCGAGCGATCAAGCGCCAATTGCCTGATTTCGGCAGGCGTGTAAACGGTGCTCAGGTCGGCAAGCGTTGTTTGCGTCTGCCCTGTCAGGGCATTGGTGAGCGAGAGCAGAGGCGAGCGGGCAATATCGGCGCTCAGGGTGAGCGAACTGCCGTCATCAAACAGTTTTGTGGCCGAAATTTTGGCGCTGTTAAGCTGGTTGAAGTAGATGTCATAATCCACAAAAGCAAAGCCGGAGGCGGTTTCGTTCTGGAATTGTGCCTCCAGGCCAACGGCTTGCCTGTCGATAAAGGCTCCACTGGTCTGGTGCACAAAATAAGCGCTCACATCCAGCCCGGGGCGCAGGTCTGTCAGGCCGATGCTGGCCCCCAGAAGAACCCGCTCCGAGGAAAACAGCCCGTCTTTTGAAGAGTTAACCGGCAGGCCGGCGGTCAGCTTCGCGGTGAGCCGGTCATTGATCGGGTAGGTCAGGAGCGCGCCGTCAAAACGGCCAAAAATGCCGCCGTCATAACGGGTTTGGCGGCCCAGGCGCAGCAGCAGGTCATTGTGGGTGAAATCGAACTCGCCATAGGCTTTCGATAACCGGAAGCGGCTTTTGGTTGAATCCGCCAGATCCAGCTCGTATTCTCCATTGACCCGCCAGTCCAGGGTAAAGCCGTCGGTTTTTATCGTGTCGGAAATATTAAACGATGTCACCAGCGAATTGTTGAATACATTGCTGTCGGCTGTGGTGGTGTTGCTGGTGAACTCGGTGAGCACCGTCGAGCCCTGATTGAGGTAATAATAGCTCGAAAGCGTGGCGGAAAAGGTCTTTTCTTCTTCCTGCACAAAGGTGGCATTGCTGCCGGAGGTTGGGCCACGGCGGGGCATGCCCGCCACCCGAATGGGCTCGTCCGACGGGCCGGTAAAGCCCGGGCCGGCATCGCGCAATTCGGGCGGGGTGGAAATGGCGGTGAGCAGGGCCGCAAGGCGCTGACGCACGCGGCTGGCCCCGGCGCTATCGGGGAAGGTTTCAAGGTAAATCTCGTATTCCGCCTGCGCATGGGCGAGCTGCCCGTTGCGCTCGCGCACCACGCCGAGCAATTCCTGCGCGTCGGCACTGCGGGCATGCAACGGCATTTGCGTCAGTTTGGTGAGAAGCTGGGCGGCGTGGCCGTAGTCTTGTGCGGTAATGGCGGCGCGGGCCTGATTGTAGATGTCCTCGATGCCGGCCTGCGCGGGGTCTGAGAGGTCAGGTGCCGCGGGGGCAGCGGGGAGGGGGGCGGTGGTCTCTGCCGCGAGCGGGTCTTGCGGCGAGGCCTCGGCCCCGCAAACAACACCGCCACCCGCAGAAATTCCGGTGATAACGATCGAGGAATCGCCCGCTTGCACCACCCCGACGCCCGAAATGATCGACTGGTCAAAGCGCATAACCAGAATGGGCTCGGTGCCCCCGGAATCCAGCGTGATTCCCACCTGCCCCAGGGTTGGGAGGTTAAGGCTGGGGTAGGTCTGAATCAGGTCAGCGCCCCTAACGGCGGTATTCGTGCCGCTATTCAGCCGAATGCGCAGCCCCCGCCCGTCGTCAAAAACATTGCTGCCCGCGAAGGTAAGCGGGGTTGTGAAGCTGACAAAAATGGCAGGGCAGGCATCGGCCCCCCCCACCACCTGCGCCCGCGCAAGAATATTTTGCGCAATAATATCCTGCGCCGATGTCTGCATGCCGTTCAGCGAGAGCACCAAAATGCTTACGCTCGCTTTCAATGCGATTTTCAAACTTTGCTTCATCTCTACTGCCCTCGTTAAGGTTATGGTTGGCCCACTTTTTTAAGTGTGGCGGTGGGGTCTTGCCTGCTGAAAAACCGGTTAGAAGCCGCCATCGGTTGGCCTGTGGTGGCTATTTCTTCGTTTCTTGATGGTGGTAAGGGTGGCATCTGTGTATTCGTGGCAGGCCCCCGCGCAATCCCGCAGCTCGTCTACGCGATAGAACACAGTGTTGGGCGATTTGTATTTCTTGTGTTCGCCCGGCTCGAAATCGCGAGCATGGCAGGCGGCGCAATCCGGGGCAAAGCCGGGGGCAATCCACGGGGCCGCTGCCGCGTTTGTGCGGTGGCAATCGGAGCAATTTCTGGCGCTGTGGCCCGTGGGGAACAGCCCCGAGCTATGGGAATACCGCACCCCGGACCAGCTACTTGTCCGGTGGCAATCATCGCACTGGTTTGTGGTCACAAAGTGGCCATTGGGCTTTCCGGTGGCGGTAGAGCCGTTGTGGCAGGTCGAGCAACTGCCGCTCACGTCATTGTGGTTAAAGCGCACCGAAGTCCAGTTGGCGGTGATGTGGCAGGAGTCACATGTGTTGGAAGCCTGAATATGGTTGGCGGGCTTGCCGGTGGCCGTGGCGCCGTTATGGCAGCTAACGCAATTGCCGGAAACCGCAGAGTGGTCAAAGCGCACATTGGCCCAGCTTGTGGTCACGTGGCAGTCATCGCAGGTGTTGGTAGACGGGATATGGTTGGCGGGCTTGCCAATAGCACGGGTGCCATTGTGGCATGTTACGCAGTTCCCGTTGACCGCAGAGTGGTCAAAGCGCACGGTGGACCAATTGGTGGTGACGTGGCAGTCATCGCAGGTGTTGGTGGACGGGATGTGGTTGGCGGGCTTGCCCGTGGCCGTTGTGCCGTTGTGGCAAGTCGAGCAGGCCCCGTTGACCGCAGAGTGGTCAAAGCGGACCTTAGACCAGCTTGTGGTGACGTGGCAGTCATCGCAGGTGTTGGCCGACGGAATGTGGTTGGCGGGCTTGCCGGTGGCGGTGGAGCCGTTGTGGCAAGTCGAGCAGGCCCCGTTGACCGCAGAGTGGTCAAAGCGGACCTTAGACCAGCTTGTGGTGACGTGGCAGTCATCGCAGGTGTTGGTGGACGGGATATGGTTGGCGGGC
>JALWPC010000576.1 GCA_026995265.1 Paracoccaceae bacterium | reverse complement strand
CATCCAGGGCCCGCTCTATATCGCCCCGCGTCACGCTCTCGCAATGGCAGACAATCTCGGTATCATCCCCTTCCTGCCAGGCGCGCGGCGCGTGCTGCGCCAGCATCGGCATTTTAGGCCAGGCGGGAGTTTTGGGCGGCCCGAATTTGGCCGCTTCGGGGTAGGTTTCCATGCAAAGCCGCTCCACATAGGCTGCAATGCCCAGCGCCGCCGTAAGCCCCGTGGAGCGAATGCCGTTGACCCCGATCCAGTTTTTGCCCGCTTCGGCCTTGATCTGGTAATCCTTGAACTCGGTCGCAGGGCGCAGGCCGGCATAGGTGGCCGTCACCGCGTGCTGCGGCAAATCAGGCAGCATTTTCGTGCCCACGTCGATCAGCCCTTGCAGCATGTCGTGGTCCACCCGCGCGTGGGCGCGGTCCTCCTGCTCTTCAGCGGTGGGGCCAAGCAGCAGGTTGCCGAAAATGGTTTTGGTCAGCACCACGCCTTTGGTGATGGATGATGGCACCGGCAGGATAATAGCGTTTATCAGGCTGGAAGCACTTTTGTCATAGACCAGAAACTGCCCCTTGCGCGGGCGAATCTGAAATTCAGGCCTGGTGCAAATGCTTTGCACAATATCGCCCTGATTGCCCGAGCAGTTAATCACAATCCGGGCCGAAAACGTGCCCTTGCTGGTGGAGATCCGCCAGCTTGCCCCGTCAAACGCGCCGCTTTGCACCTCGGTGTCAAAGCGATATTCCGCCCCGGCCTCCACCGCTTGCCGCAGGTAGGCCAGTGGCGAGCTCCACGGGTCTATCACAAACTCGCGCGGCACCGAAACCGCCGCCAGCGCCGCCTCCGAGAGCTGCGGTTCGGCCTTGCGTAGCTCCGCCTGCGAAACCGGCTTCACATCGGACACCCCGTTTTCCTGCGCCTTGGCAATGATCCCGTCAAGCGCGGCCACCTGCTCCTCATTCCAGGCCACCACCAGCGCGCCCGTTTCCAGCAACGGCAGGTTAAACCGCTGATATATATCCATATATTCCTTGTAGCCCGCCTGCATACAGGCCACTTCCACACTGCCCGGCGGGGCGTCAAACCCGGTGTGCAAAATGGCACTATTGGCCTTGCTCGCCCCCGAAAGAATGTCAGCGCCCTTTTCCAGAAGCAGGGCCCTGGCCCCCGCCAAAGCAAAGCGCCGCATCAGCGCGCAACCGACAACGCCGCCTCCGATAACGATAATATCAAAAAGCGGGAGATCGGTTTCAGACACGTGGTATTCCAATATATACAGTTCGGTTATAACCAGGGTTTATGCCACTTTCTCCGGATAAAAAACACCTTTTTAGGGTGGCGGGAAAAACTTTGCAAAAACCGATGTCACCATTTTGTCATCTAACTTGTGATAAATTGATTCGTGTAATCGGGAGAACACTCGGTGCGGTTACACGCGGCATGCCAAAATGGTGTTCCCTTTAAGTTAAGCGGTCAGTTGGGCGGATCAAATCTGCTCCCTTTCAAACTAAATCGCTTTTCTGAACTTTTCTTCAGAACTGCTTATCGAGAATGTGTTGCATGTGGTCGAGATGTTCCGTCAGCGCCCCTATTGAGGCCCGCCCGACAAAATACCTGCGAATCAGGCACGCCCTGTCGATGCTCCTCACTGCCTTTGCATTTATGATCGGCCTTGCGGGCGCGGGGCATGCACAAGGCACGCCCGCAACCAATGTTTCGCTCGACATTCCCGGCTTTAACCACATATTTACCGGCTTTCCGCTGGAAAACGGCCACAAAAATGTGGCGTGCAGTTCTTGTCACATAAACGGCCAGCTCACCAACACCCCGACCACCTGCGCGGGCTGCCATAATAACGTGCTGACATCGGGCAAACCTGCCGCCCACCCGCCCGCTTCCAGCGAATGCACCCAATGCCACACGCAAACAAACTGGGTTGCAGTGGCGTTTGACCACGGGTCCGTGAGCGGGAATTGCGTGAGTTGCCATAATGGCCGCCGGGCAACGGGGAAATCCGCGCAGCATATCCCGTCCTCCAATGCCTGCGAAGATTGCCACCTCACCAACCGCTGGAGCAATGTGCGGTTTGACCACGGGGCGGTTTCGGGTGCCTGTGCGACCTGCCATAACGGCACCATAGCCACCGGAAAAACCGTCACCCATATTCCTTCTTCCAACAGTTGCGATGATTGCCATATCACCAGCACATGGGGCACCGCGCGCTTTGATCACGCCTCGGTCAACGGGGCCTGCGTCTCCTGCCATAACGGTTCGGTGGCGACGGGCAAAACCCCGACCCATATCCCCTCATCGACCACCTGTGATGATTGCCATGTCACCACAAGCTGGGCCAAGGTCCGCTTTGATCATGCCTCGGTGAACGCAAGCTGCTCAACCTGCCATAACGGCAGAATTTCCACCGGCAAGCCCGCTAACCATATCCCGTCGGCCAATACCTGCGATGACTGCCACGTCACCACAAGCTGGTCTAAGGTCCGCTTCGACCACTCCGCCGTCAACGGGGCCTGCTCGACTTGCCACAATGGCTCCACCGCCACCGGCAAGCCCGCCAACCACATTCCGTCAACCAACACTTGCGATGACTGCCACGTGACCACCAATTGGTCCAACGTCCGGTTCGACCACTCGGCAGTCAACGGGGCCTGCTCGACTTGCCACAACGGCACAACGGCCACGGGCAAGCCCGCTAACCACATCCCGTCCACCAACACCTGCGATGACTGCCACGTCACCACCAATTGGTCCACCGTGCGGTTCGATCACTCGGCAGTCAACGGGGCCTGCTCGACCTGCCACAACGGCTCCACCGCCACCGGCAAGCCCGCCAACCATATCCCGTCGGCCAATACATGTGATGACTGCCACGTCACCACCAATTGGTCCACCGTGCGGTTCGATCACTCGGCAGTCAACGGGGCTTGCTCGACCTGCCACAATGGCTCCACCGCCACCGGCAAGCCCGCCAACCATATCCCGTCCACCAACACCTGCGATGACTGCCACGTCACCACAAGCTGGTCTAAGGTCCGCTTTGACCACTCTGCGGTCAACGGGGCCTGCTCGACTTGCCACAACGGCACAAC
>JALWPC010000575.1 GCA_026995265.1 Paracoccaceae bacterium | reverse complement strand
AAGAGACACCCTCTGGCGCGCCGTCGGCACCACCCTCGAGCGCATCACCGCGGAAGAGTGTGCAAACTATTTCAAAAACGCAGGCTACGCTTCCGTCAAAACCTGAAACGCTCTAAAGCACCGGACCCGCGCCTCGCCTTCGGCTCGGCGGGGCGGCGCGTCAGCTACTGCATTGTTTGGCGAGATTGCACCCGCGCCGCGCGGCGAATGTTGCGCTTGTGGCAGACGTGTCATGGGGCGGGGGAGCGGAACCGTCCTGACGCCGAGCAGGAAAACCGACATTGGAGTATGCGCGCATCAGGACCGGGCTCGAAATTGAGTCGCCTGGCTATAAAAGCGCTCATTGCCCGGTTCCATAGGTTCGCCATCACCTTAAAGGCTTAGTGCAGGTCAGTGTTTATGGTCAGCCGCTGGCCGCCTTCTTTGGCCTCTGGGGCGTTCGGCGATACCGGATACGGGCGGAAAAACGTTGTGGGTTCTCTGGGTCGCACTGGACGGTTCCAAATAAAACGGGCGGCACAAGGGCCGCCCGTTTCTTTGCTGCTGAAGCCGTTTAGCTGGTGTATTCTTTCGACTTGAAAGACACAGCCTGCGCCGCAGGGGTGGCGTCGGCCAGCTTGCGGATATTGCCCCATGTGTGCTTGTAATCCGGCAGGATCAGCTCGTTCACACCTGGGTTCACCACGTTGCCTTGCGAGCCGGCGGGCGAGCCAAACACCATCGCCACCTGGCCGCGTGCGGCGGTATCGGTGGGGTAGGCCATGCCCTGGGTCGCCCCGTTCTCGTTGTGGATCTCGATGAGGTCGCCGGGGTTCAGGCCAAGCTCGGCCATGTCATCGGCGTTCATCTCGATGAACGGATAGGGGAAACGGTCCTGGATGAAGTCGTTATCCTTATCAAGGAACTGGTTCTGCCAGAAAATATTGGCGCGAACGTTGTTGATCCAGAACTTGTGGTTGGCCTGCTCCTGGGCCTTGCCAGCCGCCTGCCAGCCCCGCCATCCGGCGGCGCAGAACAGCGCCTTCTTGTCATCCCGCCCGTGGCGGTCAAACTTGCCGTCGGCATAGAGCCGCTCGACGCCAACGAGCTTACCGTTTTCATAGCCCTGCACCGGCTCTTGCACCCCGTTATTGCCCATGGCGCGCAGGCGCTCGTAGGTCACATCAGGGTTGCCCGCGTTATAGCCGTCCATAAAGGCGTCTTCCTCGGTTTCCCAATCATAGCCCTTGAACTGGTCGGCATAATCATCATGGCCCATTTCACGCAGCACGCGCTCCATGTTTTGCGCCAGTTTGGCGGCAATCAGGCAGTCCGGCAGCGAGTTGCCATAGCGGTCCATGTATTGCTCGGACAGGCGCAGGCGGCGCTCGCCGTTCATCGAGGTGAGGTTCATCTCGTTGCTTTCGCAAGCGGGCAGCACCACATGGGCGTTTTGCCCGATCTGGCTGTGGATGATGTCCACATCGACGATGAACAACCCGCCGGCATTCACCGCGGCCACAATCGCATCCACCTGCTGCTCGCGGGTGCCGGAGGCCGAGGCGTCCATGGCGTCTTTCACCATTTCAGCCCGCTTGCGGTGCACCCGCTTATACTGCGAGGCATTGAGCGTGGTCTTGTAGTGGTCACAGGCCCAGATGTGCTGCACCTTGCCGCCGCCCGAGATCATCAGTTGGTCCACATAGGTGGCAGGGCGGCCCACATGGGCATCGGAGGGGCGGTAATAGCCCTCCTGGTGCCCGCCGAGGCGACAGCAACCGCCGCCTTCGCGGCCGATATTGCCGGTGGCCAGCGACACATTCACAATCGCGCCAATGGTGCGATAGTTGTCATTGCCCCAGATCACGCCTTTTTCATAGCAGGTCACGCATTTGCGGCGGCTGCCATCAGCCTTGGGCTTGGCGATCCATTCGGCGGCCTTGACAATATCGGCCTCCGGCACACCGCAGATGTCCGCCGCTTCCGCCGCCGAGGTGCGGCAGGTTTCCATGGCATAATCAAGGCTGCCTAAACCGGCGGGATGCGCCGAATCTTCGGCTACCGCTTCCCCGCCCTGGAAGGTCGAGGCGGCGATGAAGTCCTTGTCAACCCAGCCGTTATCGACAACGATCGTCAGAATGGCGTTGAACAGCGCCATGTCCGAGCCGGGCTTGATCGGCAGGTGCAGCACGTTGTCCTTGCCGGCGATTTCCTCGGCGGCGTTCACCGTTACCGTGCGGCGCGGATCAACCGAGATAAACTTGGCCCCGTTCTCCATGCCTTTGCGCATGTGGTTCAGGAACAGGTTGGTCTGGGTTTCCAGCGAGTTGCCGCCGACCATGACGATGGTGTCTGTCACCTCGTAGTCGGAATAGCTGTAGTTGAGCTCGCCAACGCCCATATCGCGGGTGGAATGCACTTCGGAGTTATAGGCCGGCCGGTTGTGAATACGGGCGTTTTTGACCTTCATGCTATCAAAATAGAGCTTGCCCGTGCCCCATGTGTTTTCATAGCCACCGGCAGAGCCGCCGTGGTCAAACATCGACAACAGCAGGTCATCTTCCGAGCCTTCGGTGATGATGCGCGCCGTGACGCGAGCCACGAGGTCCAGGGCGTCATCCCAGCTTGTGGGCTGCCAGACGCCATTGCGCCAGACAATCGGGTCACTCAGGCGCTGTTGCTGGGTGCCGGTCACCTTGGAAGGGCGGTTCTCAGCCATGCGGCCCCCGCGGATGGAGACAAGGCCGGAATTAACCACGCATTCACGGTCCGGCACAACAGCCAGATGCACGTCTTTGCCGTCTTGCTTGACCATGTTATACATCGACGGCGCAACCCAGGTGCCGTCGGCATCCTGCTGCTGGCTCAGATCAATGCCAAAGGCGTTATCGGTCAGCGTGCCCTGCTTGTTGCGCGGCCATGTATAGGCCTTGTAGCCACATCCCACGATGCAATAATGGCAGGTCACGTTGTGCACCTTGGCATCGGATGGCGGAATGGGCAGGCGGTCTATTTGTCTTTTATAAGCCATGTTTTCTCTCTCCCCTTATAATACGTTGCTTGGACGGCCGAAGATCAGATCGGATGCGCCCTCGGCAAAAATGTCGCCATTATCCGCCAC
>JALWPC010000574.1 GCA_026995265.1 Paracoccaceae bacterium | reverse complement strand
AGCACCATATCCACCGCTTTCACCATGCCGCCCACCGCGTGGCGGGCGGCTCTCAGGCTACCTTTGGAAAGGTGGGTGTCCGGGTCCAGCGCCACAGTGCCGCTTTCCGGCAGGTGCGCTTCCAGCCTGTCGATATAGCTTTGCGGATGGGCGCGCAGAACGGGGGTATTGTCGGCCATGGGCGCCGCGATGCGCAGCAGATCAAGGTCATCCGTGGCGGCATATATCGCCTCCAGCCGCGCCACGCATTCAGCGTGGCCCTCGGGGTTATGGTGGCTCAGCGCCGCGGGGTGGGTGAGGAAAGCGGTTGTCATAGGGGCAACCCTAGGCAATACTCTGCCATTCATCAAGAACGGATGCGCCCCCATGCCCGAATTGCCCGAAGTCGAAACCGTAATGCGTGGGCTGATGCCGGTGATGGAGGGCCAGCGGATTCTTACGGCTGATGTGCGGCGAGAGGGGCTGCGCTGGCCGTTTCCGGAGCGGTTTGGCGCACGGCTTTCGGGCGCGCGGGTGCAGGGGATGCAGCGGCGGGCCAAGTATATCCTGATGGCGCTGGACAGCGGCGAGAGCCTGCTGGTGCATCTGGGGATGTCGGGTAAGGTGACGATTGATGAAAGCGGTGCGGAGTCGGCTGGCACCCATGACCATGTGGTGCTCGACATGGAAAACGGGGTGCGGATATTGTTTAATGATCCGCGGCGCTTCGGGGCGCTGGACCTGCTGGAAACGGGGTGTTTGGAGCGCCATAAGCTGCTGGCGGCCTTGGGGCCGGAGCCTTTGGGGAACGGGTTTAATGCGGGGTATTTTGGCGCGCGCCTCAAGGGGCGCAAGATGCCGATCAAATCGGCAATGCTCGACCAGAAAATCGTGGCGGGGCTGGGCAACATTTACGTTTGCGAGGCCCTGTGGCGTGCGGGGATCGCCCCACAAACCCGAAGCGGCACACTGACTTCGGCGCAGATCAGTGCGCTTGTTGGCCATATCCGTGATGTGCTAACCGAAGCGATTGCGGCGGGTGGGTCGTCGCTGAAAGACTACCGGCAGGCCAATGGGGAACTGGGCTACTTCCAGCACCGGTTCAAAACTTATGGCCGGGAAGGGAAGGCGTGTTTGAAGCCGGATTGTCGCGGGGAGATTGTGCGAATCACCCAATCGGGGCGCTCCAGCTTTTATTGCCCCGAATGCCAGCGCTAACCGCCTGATTGTCTCGCTCCGCTCGACCCGCGCGGCGCGTCAACCCTTGCATGGCTTGGCAGGTATTGCACCCGCGCCGCCCCGCGCCATTTGCGCTTGTGGCCAGCGCCACAGGCTCCCATTTTTCCAAATTGTCCAAATATCCCGGGGTGAGCGCAGCGAGGGGCAGAGCCCCTTATCGACCTCGCCAAAACGCGCCATACTTGAGAGCGGCGCGGGCGCGATACCTGCCAAGCCATGCAATGCCAGACGCGCCGCCACCGCGTCGCACACGCATTTTTTCCTTCAGGAAAAAAAGCCGCCCGCAGGGCGTTTGGGCGCGGGCGGTTATTGTCGGCGCCAATGGTAGCCTCTGCGCTTCGGGCTTGACCAGAGCACCCCTCGTGCTACACCTAAGGGCCTGAGTAACGAAGGATCGCCCATGGCTTATGAAACCATTCTGGTTGAAACAGACGACCACGTCACCCTGATCACGCTGAACCGCCCCGAGGCGCTGAATGCGCTCAATGCCCGGCTTTTGGATGAACTCGGGCAGGCGCTGGCGGCGGCGGATGCCGACAAGTCGGTGCGCGCCATTATCATCACCGGTTCGGAAAAGGCCTTTGCGGCGGGGGCGGACATCAAGGAAATGGCCGAAATGGGCTTTGTGGACATGTTTGCGCAGGATTACTTTACCTCAGAAACCGAAGCCCTGCTGAAAACCCGCAAGCCGATCATTGCCGCTGTCGCCGGTTTTGCCCTCGGGGGGGGCTGTGAACTGGCAATGATGTGCGACTTCATCATCGCCGCCGACACCGCCAAATTCGGCCAGCCGGAGGTGAATCTCGGCGTGATGGCCGGTATCGGCGGCACCCAGCGCCTGACCCGGTTTGTCGGCAAATCCAAGGCGATGGAAATGAACCTGACGGGGCGTTTCATGGAGGCCGAGGAGGCCGAGCGCTCGGGGCTGGTGTCCCGCGTGGTGCCCGCCAGGGACCTGCTGAAAGACGCCAGGGCGACCGCTGCGAAAATCGCCGAAAAATCAGCCTTGAGCGTGATGGCGATCAAGGAATCGGTGAACCGCGCCTATGAAACCACCCTGCGCGAGGGCCTGCTTTTCGAACGCCGGGTTTTCCACGCGCTTTTTGCCACCGAAGACCAATCCGAGGGCATGGCGGCGTTTTCCGAAAAACGCGCCCCACAATTTCGCGGGAAATAGCGCCAAGCCTGTTGACTCTGCCCGGAAGCGGCGCTAGAGGGGGCGCTGCAACGTTATACACGAAAAACCGGATCATAAAACATGGCTAATTCGCCCCAAGCAAAAAAACGCGCCCGCACCGCCGCGCGCCGCACCGAGATCAACAAAAACCGCCGCACACGGATCAAGACCTTTATCCGCCGTGTGGAGGAAGCGATTGCCGGTGGCGACCAGGCTGCCGCGGCCGAGGCGCTTAAAAACGCCCAGCCCGAAATCATGCGCGGCGTCACCAAAGGTGTTCTGCACAAGGCGACCGCCAGCCGCAAGGTTTCGCGCCTTGCAAAACGGGTGAAGGCCATGGCGGCATAACGCAACCTGACGTTTGGTTTTTCAAAAGCGCGCCCAATTGGTGCGCTTTTTTATTTGACACAAAAAAAACAAAAATCTGTGATTCGTGCTCTTGCCCGAATCTACACCGATAGTATAGCTTCGCCCCAGAGCTTGGCGATCATCCGCATTCTGCCCGAAAGCGCCGTCAGAACAATTTTGCATTCCCGCCGAAAGCCATTTTCGGCTACGGTGTTCCGTTGTTTTGCGCCATGACCAAAAACAATAATCGCCCCGAGGCAGGGCTATTCCGCGCATAAGCGGACAGGGACAACATGGACGCACAAAACCACATCAACTGCTGGGGCCGGATCAGAACCGAATTGCGCGCCTCCATCGGGGT
>JALWPC010000573.1 GCA_026995265.1 Paracoccaceae bacterium | reverse complement strand
CCCGAGCGGTGCGACATCACCGCCGTCATCCCCGCCCGATGGGCCATATCCACCGCGTTCAGGGTTTCGGTGAGCGTGCCGATCTGGTTGACCTTGATCAGGATCGCGTTCGCCGAGCCCTCGGAAATGCCGCGCGCCAGCCGCTCCGTATTGGTGACGAACAGGTCATCACCCACAAGCTGGACCTGCCCGCCAATTTTGGCGTTCAGCAGCGCCCAGCCTTCCCAGTCATCCTCGGCCATCGGGTCTTCGATCGAGATAATGGGGTAATCCGTCACCAGCGCCGCGATATAATCGGCATTCTCTGCCGAGGTCAGCTTTTGGCCCTCGCCCTGCATGTCATAGACGCCGTCTTTAAAGTATTCAGACGCGGCGCAATCCAGCGCGATATACACATCCTCGCCCGCCTTATAGCCCGCCAGCTCAATAGATTTCATAATGAAATCAAGCGCATCTCGGGTGCTGGACAGGGCAGGGGCAAAGCCGCCCTCGTCGCCGATGCCGGTGTTGTAGCCCGCCGCTGCAAGCTCCTTTTTCAGCACATGGAAAATCTCGGCCCCAATCCTCACCGCATCGGAAAGGCTCTTGGCCCCCACCGGCATGATCATGAATTCCTGAATGTCAATCGGGTTGTCGGCGTGTTCACCGCCATTGATGATGTTCATCATCGGCACCGGCAGGGTGCGCGCCGGCGTGCCGCCAATGTAGCGGTAAAGCGGCATCCCCAGATGCTCCGCCGCCGCCTTGGCCACCGCCAGCGAAACCCCGAGAATGGCGTTCGCCCCGAGCCGTGCCTTGTTGGGCGTGCCGTCAAGGTCGATCAGCATCTGGTCAATGCCCACCTGATCGGTGGCGTCCACCCCGATCAGCTCTTCGGCGATTTCGCCATTCACCACGTCCACCGCCTTCAGCACGCCCTTGCCGCCATAGCGCCCCTTGTCGCCGTCGCGCAGTTCATGGGCCTCATGTGCGCCGGTCGAAGCCCCGCTGGGCACCGCCGCCCGCCCGCGCGCCCCGTCTTCGAGGTAGACATCCACCTCCACCGTCGGGTTGCCCCGGCTATCCAGAATTTCACGGGCGATGACATCAACAATGGCGCTCATAGGGTTTTCCTCAGGCTGCTTGGGGTGTTGTTGCGCGCTATGTATACCCATAGCGCGCAGGATTAAAGCGCTTTTCGAGCCCGGCGCTCGCGATAAATCGTGAACAGCCCCGAGCCGATGATAATCGCCGAGCCCAGCAGGGTGTAGAAATCCAGCACCTCGCCAAAGGCCAGCATCCCGATGATCATGGCAAAGACCAGCCGCACATAGCGATAGGGGGTGACGACGGCGACCTCGCCCACCCGCATGGCGGCTACGATCATGTAATAGCCCACCGGCCCCACCACCAGCGCCGCGGCGATATAGGCGCTTTGCCAGCCATCGGGCAAAATGGCAGGCCCCTCGAAAACCATCATCACCAGCCCTACAGGCACAATCACCCCGAAGCCAAAGGCCGAAAGCACCATGCTGCTAATGCGCGGAGGCATCGCCCGCGTCGCGAGGTCCCGAATGGACAGCCCGATCACCCCTTGAACGGCAAACAGCGAGGCGGGGCGGAAGCCCTCCAGCCCCGGCCGGATCACGATCAGCACGCCAATAAAGCCCGCGATAATCGCCACCCAGCGCCGCCAGCCCACGGCCTGGCCAAGGAACAGCGCCGCGCCCAGGGCCACCGCCAGCGGCGTCGCTTGCAAAATCGCCGAAGCGCTGGAAAGCGGCGTCAGCACCACCGCCAGCACATAGCCCGAGGTGCCGATAATCTCGCCAAGGTTGCGCAGCAGCACCGGACCGTGTAGCAGGTCCCGGCTGAACACCCGCGCCCCCTGCCGCCTGGCGATCAGGGCAAAAATCACAAAGCCCCCTGCGCCGAGAGTCACCAAAATCTGCCCGGTGACCATGCCGTTTGAAAGCGTTTTGATGAACGCATCCTCGAGGGCAAACATCGCCATGGCGGCGAGCATCAGGACGATGCCGATCATGTTCTCTGACTGTTTCATCGCCGCTCCCGCCCCGGCGGGGGCATTCATTTTTTCAGGGGCACCCCGTAAAGCTCCAGCTTGTGCCCGCGCAACTCATAGCCAAGCTTTTGTGCGATTCGCTCTTGCAGCGCTTCAATCTCGGGGTCACAAAACTCAATAACCTCCCCCGTCTGGATGTCAAATAAATGATCGTGATGTTCCCGATCAGCATCCTCGTAGCGCGCCCGCCCGTCGCCAAATTCATGGCGTTCCAGAATAGAGGTTTCCTCAAACAGCTTCACGGTGCGGTATACCGTGGCAAGGCTGATGCGCGGGTCCACCTTGCTGGCCCGCAGGTAAATCTCCTCTACGTCGGGGTGGTCCGCGCAGCCCTCCAGCACCCGCGCAATCACCCGCCGTTGCCCGGTCATCCGCAGCCCGAGCGCTGCGCAACGGGCGATGATGGTGTCATTGGTCATAAGGTGTTTTAACGCGGGGCAGGGGGGATGGGAACAGTTTTGTGCAGGCCGGGTGCAGCCCCGTTCAACGCTCTCCCGCCCGCTGGCGCACGATGGGCTGCGCCCATCGACCCCAACGGTTGGGCGTGGCCGCGCCTGCGGCGCGGTGGCGGCGCGTCTGGCTTTGTGCGTGTAGCAATGTCGCGCCCGCGCCGCGCTGCAACCGATGGGGCGTGTGGTTGGCGGTGCAAAGGGGCTTTGCCCCTCTGGCGCAAGCGCCATTCACCCCAGAGTATTTTCAGAAGAATGAAGATGGTTAATCTTCACTCTTCTATAAATACTCAGCCTTGCTTGCCACAGGCGCCCCATTTGCAGCGCGGCGCGGGCAAAAGGGTGCCACGCAGAGCAAAGCCTGACGCGCCGCCTTGCTGAAATGGGGCTTTCAGCATAGGCGACGGGGTGCACGACGGATGTCATACAAAAGTCCGACGGATGTCATACAGAAATCACAGGGGTGTTCGGGTGCTCGATAGAGGGTGTTTGAAAACGTCCTCCTGCGGTGCCTGTCATCGGTTTTGCCCTAAAGCAGCTCCGGCTCGCGGTCCAGCCGTTTGGCCAGCGGTGCAATGGTGAGGCCCTGCACGATGATGCTGAACACCACCACGATA
>JALWPC010000572.1 GCA_026995265.1 Paracoccaceae bacterium | reverse complement strand
CCCAACGCCCACCCCCGTCCTGCTGACCAACGGCGTCCCCAGCGGCGGCAATATACGGTACAGCGCGGTGCTTGCCGCCTCCTACGGGCTGGGGGTGCCGTGGTTTGACAGCAATAGCCAGTCGTTGACCTGCGCCGCAGGCGACATTCCGCTCTACATCCGCGTCTTCGTGGACTACAACGGGGACGGCTTTATGTCCCCCATGGAGGGCGTCAGCAATCTGCAGGTCTACGTCCTGAAAGACGACTACTCCCGTCTGGGCTACACCTGGACGAGCGAAGGGCAGGCGCTGTGGTGTCTCTCTCCCACTATGGCGAACCGCCGCGTTTATGTGGACATCCCCTATTTGCAAAAATTTGGGCAGGTGGACGTGCCGGAAACCGCCGATGAGCCGCCCGAAATCTGGTTCGTCGGGGAAGCACCCACTCTACCGCTCTTTCTGCCGTAAGGAGACAACTCATGAAACGTGTTCGTAAACTTTTGCTGGCTGCAGCCATCGTCCTGATACTCTGCGTCCTCGGGGCTCTGATGACCTCCTTCGGGTTCTCCATCTCCGGCGATGGCGGTCATCATGCTGTGGTCGGATTCGGCAATTATGGCGTGCCGCCCAGGGGCGGCTCCTGTGGCAACGTCGGTCGCATATACCCGAGTAACCCGTTCTACGGCTGGCCTGTCCAGTTCCGTAAGTGCGATTGGGCTATCATCTCGGCCTATTTCTGCACGCCAAACTATTTCGCCGGGTACACACATTGGGGGATTGATTTGGCGTCTTTCTGGTCTTTGGACGGGAGCGAAAACATTTATGGCGCGGCAATCGTCTCCACTGCGCTCCTGGGCAAGGTCAAAATTGTGGGGGTATTTAGCCCGCCTAAATATAACTGGGGCATGGGCAATTACGTCAAAATCGAGGCATGGACGCCAAATCCGAATAATCCGTTGCAGGAGCAATGCAGCGACGATCCCATCCAGGATCTGAACAGTGAAAATTTCTACATCTGCTGGGCACCGGTGGCGGATTCGCCCGATGAGTGCAGCGGCAATCCGGCAGAGGACTTGAGCAACGGCGTTTTCGACCAGTGCTGGCATTCCACTGTGCCAGATTGCACCTTCGACCCGCGCACGGATTATGCGCACGGGGTGCTGGAGGATTGTTGGGGTCCAACCGGATGGATTGCGACCTATATGCACATGCTCGATGCGACTGTTGCCGAGGACGATTGGGTCTTCCACGGCGATGTCATTGGTCATGTGGACAATACCGGCAATTCCACTGGCAACCATCTGCATTATCAAATCAACGCTCCAAAATGGATGAACGTCGGCGCTGTGGATCCAGCCCCGACGTTCAAATGCCCCGGGTACGACTGGGACAAAGGCGTCGAGGAAGGACGGTGAACGATGAAAAAATGGGCTCTTTGGCTGATTGTGCTGGCGGCTGTCCTGACTATCGCTGCGGATACCCCCAACCGCCTGCAAGTGCAGATATTCGACGACAGCGGACCGAGGGCGGACATCCCTTTGCGGTTGGAACTCTACACCTACCAGCAGCGTCGCAGCGTCACCGTGGCTGTGCGCTGGTATTCCAAAGAGACGCTCAGCGATGCTGAGGGACAAGCCGTTTTCTTGGTGCCAGCAACGCCAGACGGCGACATCCTACGCGGTACGCTCTGGATAGACGAGATTCCTCGACCCGTCATGTGGCCCGGCGGGGATTTGAGGCTGGACTTGCACCTGGCGCACATCGCGGATGGCATGGAAGCGGGACCATTCGAGGGCGAACAGCCTGGCGATGATCCTCTGGTGGTCTCGCGTTGGTCACTGCTGTGGAGCTGGGCGCCCGCCCTGCTCGGCGTCGCTCTGATATTGCTCTTTCTCTGGTGGTCACTCGGAAAGGAGCGGCGGGCATGAAGAAACGCGTTGCGTTACTGACGCTTGTGGGTATGTGGTTGATTGCGCTGTTGGCTATGACGACCTGGACGGCCTCCGCCCACCCCGCTCCCATCGCGCCTCCCATCGGGGCGGCGACGACCGCCACCCCTTCCTCTCAAAACTACTGCGAAGGCGGCAATTACAACCCCGAGCGCTGTTACACCTTTTTTGAAGGAATCTCTGCCTTGGGCGGCGACGCTGTCCGCGATGCAGGCGCCACAGGGGTGCATCTGATAGACGCTGGCAGCTGGTCGTTTGCCCGTGTGGGGCTAACCGTCTTCCGACTCTCCGCCGAAGGCAGTCTCATGACCACTCTGCGCGAAAAACTCTTGGGCGGACTGCAAGCCTTTTTGCCAAACACGCTGCGGAGCATTGCGCTCGGCGGCAATGGCATCATGTATCTGGCGCTCATGCTGGCTGGAACCCTGATGACCGTCCCCACCCTGCAAGCCGCGGGCTCCCGCCTGGTGCGTCCGGAACGGGTACTGCTGTGGGGAGCGCTATTGATAGCGCTCTTCATCAGTGGTTCCTTTGGCTATGACCTGGCGGATGGCATCGAGGGGCTGCGGCAGGACATGATGTTGATGATGCTGGGCGACGACCCGAGCGCCAACGCCGCTGCCCTGGTGACGAAACCCATGCGAGCCACGGAATCCGAAGCTGAATTGACGCTGGATACCTTGTTGACCCTGCCCGAGAATTTCGAGAACGAGTTTTTCCCCGAAAAGCACTTGTGGCAGATTTCGGTTAAGACTCTGGAAAGCGGCATTATGGGGGTCATGAATACCATGTTGGAGGAACCCTCCTCGGCGGAGGCTCGCACCACGGGCGCTGCTACCAGCCTGGTCTATGCGCTGCTCGCTATTCTGGGCGGCGTGCTGCTGCTGGCTTTCGCCACCGGCTTTCTGTTTCTCAACATTGCCGCGCTGGTGCTGATGCTCTTTTTCTTCGCCGCCCTGCCGCTCGGGTTCTTCGAGTTCGGGCAAATGGTGCTGCAAAACTTGCTCTACCGCTATATTCAGGTGGTCGTATACAGCCTCGGTCTGGCTCTGCTCATGCGCATCAGCATGGAATTGATTAATACAGCACTGCCTTCCAGCCTGAGCTCCATGTCGTCCGCCATCGAGTGGGGGTTGTTGACCGTTATTCTGACCATGTCCGTGCGTCTGGTTTCGCGCAGTACATTCGGTCTGATGACCGGCTCCTTTGGCGCAT
>JALWPC010000571.1 GCA_026995265.1 Paracoccaceae bacterium | reverse complement strand
GCGAGATTTATGATCCGTTTGAAAGCACGAACCGCGCGGTCCATAAATTCAATGTCGCGCTTGACAGCCTGGTGGTTGGCCCGGTTGCAAATGTTTATGGCTCGGTAGTGCCGGAGGATATTCGCACCGTGGTGGAAAATGCGGCGCGCAACCTTGGCGAGCCAAATGCCTTTGTAAACCATATTTTGCAAGGCAATGGAGATGCCGCCAGCACCACGCTCATTCGCTTTCTTTTGAACAGCACCATAGGCATTGGCGGCGTTGCCGACCCGGCTGCGGATATGGGGCTGTTTGAGCAACCCACCGATTTTGGCGAGACCCTTGGCGCATGGGGCGTGCCTGAAGGGGCCTATATCGAGCTGCCGATACTGGGTCCGAGCACGGTGCGGGATACGGTTGGCATTGCTGTTGATCTGGCGATTGACCCGATGAATTATGTGATCACCAAAAAGCAGGCCTATTACCTGCTGGCCCTGAAGGGGGTAAATCTGATCGGCCAACGCCACACCTACGACGACCTGATTAACCTGTTGCTATACGAATCAGCCGATAGCTATGCCGCCCAGCGGCTGTCATATTTGCAGAACAAGCGCTATGTGGTTTCAGGTGGCGAAACCGCGATTGACGATCTGGAGGATCCTTATGCCCTTGAATAATCCTAACCGGCGACTGGTGCTGGCTGGTGGAATTGCGGCGGTGCTGCCTTTGCCCGCCTTTGCGCTCACCGAAAGTGCCGCCTCTGCCTATGTGCAGGGGGTGATCGACGATGTGTTCGGAATCATCAATTCGGGCCTGCCGGAAGCGCAAATTTTGCGGCGTTTCAAGCGGGTTTTCACCTCTTACGCCGATATAGACATCATCGCCCGCTCGGTGCTTGGCCCGCCCTATCGCGGCCTCAGCACCCGTGAACGCCGCGCATTTTCAGACGCGTTCGGCAGCTATCTGTCCAACAAATACGGCAAACAATTTCGGGAGTTTCAGGGGGCCGAAATCACCATTACCCGCGTGCGGGATGCCGGGCGCAAGGGCGTGCTTGTTTCCTCTCAGGTGCGCCAGCGCGGGCAATCTCCCTTTGCGCTGGACTGGCAGGTCTCGGATCGCTCGGGGCAGGTGAAGCTGATTAACCTGATCATCGAGGGGCTTTCATTGCTGACCTCGGAACGCGAAGAAATTCGCGGGCAACTGGCAGCACATGGCGGAGATGTGGGCGCGCTTACCGCGTATCTCGCCGGCACCTAGGCGCCCTTTTGCGCCTCGTTCCCTACATCGCCCTCTACCTCACCCTTGCGGCGGGGCTGGTTTTCGCGGTCTGGCAATGGTCGGCGCAAGAGGCCATGCTGCGGCTTTCCGAAAGCGCCCAAGCCAACCTCTCGCTGGCTGCCGACCGCCTGGTGGGCCGTCTGGAGCGCTACCGGATGCTGCCCGTGGTCCTGTCGCGGGACACCCGCTATTTAAGCGCGTTGACCGATGGCGCGCCCGAATCCCTTAACCTGCATTTGCGGCAACTGGCCGACCTCAGCCGCTCTCTCAATATTTCGCTGGTCAATGCCGAGGGGCTGGTGGTGGCCGATAGCGCATATGGCTCGGAGCAAAGCTACCTTGGCCGCAGCCTCGCCACCCGTCCCGATTTCATCCGCGCCATGAATGGCGCTTTGGGTTTCACCCACCTGCAAGAGCGCCCCGACACCCCGCGTGGCTTCACCTTCGCCAGCCCTGTGCGCGATGCTACCGGCAGGGTGAAAGGCGCGCTGGTGGTGAAAGCCGACCTTGAAAACCTGGAGCTGCTCTGGCGCGGCGACCCCGAAACCGTGTTTTTTGTTGATGAAAACCGCGTGGTGTTCATCTCCAACCGCTCGGAACTGTTGCGCCTGCAACTTGAGCCCCGCCCCGTGGACCTCGCCCGCTATGGCAACCAGCCCCTGCGCCCCTTTCCGGACCCGGCCGCCAGCACGGCTTACGGCCACACCATCTGGCATTCGGATAGCGATCCGAAGCTCCCCCGCGCGGCCCTGGTAGAAACCCAGCCCCTGCCGGTGATCGGGATGGAGGCCTATATCCTCACCGACACCACCCCCGTGGCCGAAGCCGCCCGCCTGCGCGCCATGCTGGTGGCCGCACTCATGGCCCTGTTCGGGGCGCTGCTCTGGGCGCTTTACATCCGCCGTTCGGCTCTGGCGCGCGAGCTGCTTGTGCGCGAGGAGGCCAACGCGGCGCTGGAGGCCCGCGTGGAAAAACGCACGGGGCAGCTCAGGCAGGCGCAGGATGATCTGGTGCAGGCGGGCAAGCTTTCCGCCCTTGGCCAAATGGCGGCGGGCATCAGCCACGAGCTCAACCAGCCGCTGGCCGCCATCCAGTCCTTTTCCGAAAACGCACAGGTGTTTCTGGAGCGCGGACAGCCGGAAAAGGCAGCGGGCAACCTTGGCCGGATTGCCGACCTCACCACGCGCATGGCACGGATTATCAGAAACCTGCGGGCCTTTTCCAAAAAGGAAGGCGAATCCGCCGGTGATGTCGCGCTTGGCAAAGTGGTGGATGACGCGCTGGAAATCGCGTCGGCACGGCTTCGGGAAGCCGGCGTGGCGCTGGAATGGCAGCGGCCCGAGGCCGAAATTGTCGCCCATGGTGGCGCGGTGCGCCTTCAGCAGGTGGTGCTCAATCTGGTCTCCAATGCGGTAGATGCGATGGAAGGGGCCGCCGAGAAACGCATCGAGATCACGGTGCAAGCGCATGCCGATGACGCCCGGATCATTGTGCGCGATTCGGGGCCGGGGCTGGTGGCCCCCGAAAAGATATTCGAGCCGTTTTACACCACCAAAAGCACCGGAAACGGGGATGGTATGGGGCTCGGGCTTTCAATCTCTTACGGGATTGTGCAAAGCTTTGGCGGCGCTATAAAAGGGGAAAACCACCCCGACGGCGGGGCTGTGTTTACCGTAACCTTGCCGAAAGAGGCATAAATGACCCTGAGTGTATTGCTGGTAGATGACGACCGCGAGGTGCGCGAGGCGCTGGGACAGAGCCTTGAAATTGCAGGATACGAGGTAATTCTGGCAGGATCGTTTATCGAGGCCGCGGACCACATATCGCCGGAGTTCGCAGGGGTGGTGCTCAGCGATGTGCGGATGCCGGGCAAAGACGGCTTTCAGCTTCTGGCACGAT
>JALWPC010000570.1 GCA_026995265.1 Paracoccaceae bacterium | reverse complement strand
TGGCGCGCGATGCGGCGGTGAACGCCTATCTGCGCAGCGGGGCCAAGGCAGAGCGGGCAACGGCGATGGTGCTGCTCGGGCAATTGCTGGAAGCGGCGGGCGAAGGGCGCAAATCAATCGACGCGCTACGGCTGGCCCAGAGCCTCGATGAGCAGGAGAGCACGGCGGCGGCGCTGGAGCGCGCGATCGGGCTATATGGCTTTCGGGTGGTGGATACCCAGGTGGACAACAACGCCGAACGCCCGCGCATTTGCGTCAATTTCAGCGAGGACCTCGTGGAACTCGGGGTGGATTACGCCAGCTTTGTGACCGGCAACCTACCGGTGGAGGCCCAGGGGTCGCAGCTTTGTTTTGACGGGGTGACCCACGGGCAGACTTATGAAATTACGCTGCGCGCCGGTCTGCCCGCCGCCAGCGGCGAGACGCTGGCAAAATCGGTGCAGGTTTCAACCTATGTGAAGGACCGCGACCCGAGCGTGCACTTTATCGGCCGCGCCTATGTGCTGCCGATGACCGAGCATCCGGCGATTCCGGTGGTGACGGTGAACGCCAGCGAGGTGGAGTTGCGGCTTTTCCGCGTGGGCGAGCGCAACCTTGTGCCCACAACGCTTTATGGAATTCTGGGCGAGAATCTGGACCAGTATTCCGAAAGCGACCTCGCGAACGAGCGCGGGGAAGAGGTGTGGCACGGGGTTGGCGAGGTGGGCAACGCGCTGAACGCCGATGTGGTCACCGCCCTCCCCCTCTCAAGCGCGATCAGGGATTTCCAGCCCGGAATTTATGCGATGACCGCGCGGGTTGCGGGGAGTGGCGAACCGTGGGAAGACGCGGCGACGCAGTGGTTTATTGTCACCGATCTGGGGGTGGAAACCATGCTCGGGCGTGATGGGCTGCATGTGTTTACCCGCTCTTTGCGCAGTGCCGAACCGCTGGCGGGCATCACGGCGCGGCTGGTGGCGAGCAATAACGAGGTTCTACAGGAGGTTGTAACCGACACCGCAGGCTATGCGCATATTCCGGCGGGATACACCACGGGCGAGGGCGGCAGGGCACCGGCGATGCTGGAAGTCACCAGCCCGGGCGGCGATTTTGCCTTTGTGGACCTGAACGCGGCGGCGATGGACCTGTCCGACCGCGGGGTCGCGGGGCGGGCCTCGCCGAAAAAGATCGATGTTTTCGCCAGTTTCGAGCGCGGGGCCTACCGGCCGGGAGAGGTGGTGCACGCCACGATTCTGGCGCGGGATTCGCAGGCGGAGGCCACCCCGGGCCTGCCTCTGACGGCGATCCTTTACCGCCCCGACGGGGTGGAGGCCGACCGGCAGGTTCTGGCGGATGCGGGCGCAGGTGGGCGGGTGTTTGAACACCGGTTGTCCACCAGCGCCATGCACGGCACCTGGCGGCTGGAGATCCATGCGGACCCGAGCGCGCCCAGCCTGAAATCCATTCGCTTTCTGGTGGAAGACTTCTTGCCGGAACGCATTGATTTTATACTGAAAATGGCTGAAGGCCCAATCAGGGCGGGCACCCCCCCGCGCCTCGAAATTGCCGCACAATATCTTTACGGCGCGCCTGCGGGTGGTCTGGCTGTGAATGGCGAGGTCGAGGTGACGGCCACGCAGGAGATTGCCGCCTATCCGGGCTATCGCTTCGGGCTGGCGGATGAGCCGTTTGTGAACGGTTATGAGGCGATTCCCTCTGACTATGCAACCGATGCCGCCGGGCAGGCAACCTTGCCCCTGCCCCTGCCCGCCATGGACCCCACCACCAGGCTGTTGCAGATGCGCGCCACCGTGCGCATGGCCGAAGGCTCGGGGCGGCCGGTGGAGCGCTCGATCACCCGGGAGATCCTGCCGAACGAGCCGCGCATTGGCATCAAACCACTGTTTGACGGGGCCCTGCGCGAGGGCGCAGAAGCCGCTTTCGAAGTGATCGCGATTGACGCGGATGCGGCGCGGGCTGATATGACCAATGTAAGCTGGGTGCTCTCCAGGGTTGAGCGGGAATACACCTGGTATAAGTATGATGGCCGCTGGAACTGGGAGCCGGTCACGCGGCGGGTGCGGGTGGCCTCGGGCGAGGTGGACCTGAGCGCAGGCACGGTGGCGCGCATTGGCGCGCGTATTGACTGGGGGCATTACGAGCTGAAGCTGGTGCATGCTGGTGGCACCTATACCGCCAGTTCCTTCACCTTCAATTCCGGCTGGTGGAGTGCCGATGCCAGCTCGGACACCCCCGACGTGCTGGATGTGAGCCTTGACAAACCCCGCTATGCCATTGGCGACGTGGCACGGCTGCGGGTGAATGCGCGGGATGCGGGCACGGTTCTGGTGCGGGTGGTGTCGGACCGGCTGATCTCCATGCAGGCGGTGAAGGTGGCCGCGGGGGAAAGCATGATCGAGGTGCCGGTGGCGGAAGACTGGGGCGCGGGGGCCTATGTGGTCGCCACGCTGATCCAGCCGATGGACGAGGCCACGGGCCGCAACCCCGCGCGGGCCGTGGGGCTGGCCTATGCCCCCACCGACCCCGCCGATCGGGTGTTGAACGCCGCCTTTGACATGCCCGAAGAGGTGCAGCCCCGCGGGCCGCTCACCGTGCGCCTTAAGGTGGCGGGCGACGGGCCGGTTTACGCCACGATCGCGGCGGTGGATGTGGGGATTTTGAACCTCACCGCCTTCAAGGCCCCCGATCCGACGGGCTATTACTTCGGCCAGCGGCGGCTCGGGATGGAGATGCGCGATGTTTACGGGCGGCTGATCAACGGCATGCAGGGCACCCCGGGGCGGTTGCGCTCGGGTGGCGACGGGGCCCTGGCGCGGGTGAACGCGCCGCCCCCCACCGAGGAACTGGTGGCCTATTTCAGCGGGCCTTTGCAGGTGGATGCAAAGGGCTATGCAACGGCAACCTTTGACCTTCCGGCCTTCAACGGCACGGTGCGGCTGATGGCGGTGGTGTGGTCTGACCATGCCGTGGGCGCCGCCAAGCAGGACATTCTGGTGCGCGACCCCGTGGTGGTGACCACCGCCCTGCCCCGCTTTCTGGCCCCCGGCGATGAAACCCGTCTGCGGGTGGACATAGCCAATGTAAAGGGACCGGCGGGAGACTATACCCTTACACTGACCACCAGCGGCCCGGTGCAGTCCACCGCACCCGAGGCGGGCCTGCG
>JALWPC010000569.1 GCA_026995265.1 Paracoccaceae bacterium | reverse complement strand
CCCGAAACCGGCGGCCACACTCCGGGTGACAGCTTTGTGTGGATGGGTGACAAAAGCGTGATGTTTGCCGGCGATATCGTGTTTTACGAGCGGATGCTGGGCTTTGGCGAAGAGCGCTTCCTGAACTGGATCGCGGGGTTTGAAGCCATGGCCGCCTATAACCCCGCGCATGTGGTGCCCGGCCATGGCCACGCCACCGATCTTGCCGGGGCCAGCCGTGATACCTATGATTATCTGGTGAACCTGCGCGACAAAATGCGTGCTTATATCGCGGCGGGCGGCGATGAATTCGGCGCGCCGGAGGTGGACCAGTCCGCCTTCAGCGACCTGCCGCATTTCAAGGATTTTGCCGGTAAAAACGCCCTCAAGGCCTTTCACGTTCTGGAATGGGAATAGGTCACGGCGTATAGCTGAAAATGGTCCTGTATATAGGCCGGGTGCTCAAGGGCAATAAAAAGGGCAATAAAAGGGTGCGGGGCATCTGTTGAAAAAGCCGACATCCGGAAACTGGCCACCGGAGTTGTCGGCGGCGCATTTTACTGGTTTTCGACTATAAAACGGTCGATCGCGGCCCAGCATTGGGCTTGGCGCTCGGGCGTTTCCATCAAGATTTCGTGGCGGGCCCCGTCGATCTCGACCAGCTTGCCAGCGGCGAAATTTTGGCTGTGGTGGCGAATGGCGCGGGCGCTGACCACGCTTTCATCCCCGCCGACAAACATCAGGGTGGGGGTGCTGGGCATGGTGGCGTTGTTGAAATACTTGAACTCCCCAAGCGCGCCTTTGAGCCACTGGAACGAGGGGGGACCAAGGCCAAGCGCAGGGTATTTTACCACCTGCCCGCGCATATAATCCCAATGGTCGCGGTCATGGGTCAGGTTGTTGCCCTCAAAGGGTTCGCGGGTCAGGTAAAAGCCCTTGGGCTGGCCCGCCAGCGTCTTTTTGCCCAGGCCAAGGGCCACGCCGACATTGGCCAGCAGGGGCGCAAGGAGCTTGTTTGGCCCGGGCAGGTTCAGCCCCCACATGGGAGCGGAAAACACCGCGGCACTGAAGGTGTCGCTGGTCAGCAGGCTGCGCAACCCGATGCAGCCGCCCATGGAATGGGCAAACAGGGTGCGGGGGCCGGCAATGGCCGCCACCTCGGGGTGGGCGAGCACAGCGGTCAGGTCGTCCTGATAGTCGGTGAAGCTGTCCACATGGCCCACGGCGGTGCTGTCGTTCAGATGGTCTGACAGCCCCTGCCCGCGCCAATCAATGATGGCGACAGAGAAGCCGCGCGCGGTGAGCTTGCCCGCCAGGCGGCCGTATTTCTCCAGACACTCGGTGCGCCCGGGCATGACCACCGCCAGCCCCTTTTCGCCGCCACGCCATAATGCAAAGCGAATGCGGGTGCCGTCCGCCGCGCGCACATAAAACGCGCGCCCGCCGTCGGGGGCCTCGGCGACGTCCTCATAAAGCGGAGCGGGTTCCATTATGTCAGCAACGAGCCGAGCTTCATCGCCATGCCCATATCGCCATCAATACTGATTTTGCCGGACATGAAGGCGCTGGTCGGGTTGAGGTCGCCCGACAAGAGGTCCTGAAACACTTCGGCTTCGGCGGTGATGGTGCAATCGGCGTCCGCGTCATCCACGCTGGCGCCGTTTTCGTCAATACGGATCGCGCCGGTGCCCTCGATCTCAAACTTGATCGAGCCCTCTATGCCGTCGCCCCCGAGCTTGTCGGACAGGGCCTTGACGGCGGTTTCCAGAATATCGCTCATAAGGTCACTCCATTGGTTACGTTTACGTCATGCTAGGGGATTCGCGGGCGAATCAAAACCGTTTCTTGCACCTGCCCTTGCGTTAGACACGCATATTTGAGCAAGAAACCGCCTTTGGGCTTGGGTTTTGGCTGATAAGCGCTTAGGTTTTGCCTATGAAACGCATGATTTTGATAGCCGCCTTGCTTCTGGCCAGCCCCGCCTTTGCGGTGCAGCCCGGGCTGGGTTTTGGCGAGAATGACCATCTGGACCAGCTTTTTGCCCAGATGCAAAGCGCGGATGGCGCGGGGGCGGCCAGTGCCGAGCGCGAGGTGCAGCGGATTTTTCGGCAGTCCGGCTCGGCGGCGATGGACCTGCTGCTGGCACGCGGCCTGAAGGCGATGGAGGCGAAAAACTACCAAATGGCCGTATGGCACTTTTCGGCGCTCATCGACCACGCCCCCGATTTTGCCGAAGCCTATAACGCCCGCGCCACAGCGTTTTTCCAGCTTGGCAAGCTGGGCGAGGCAATGGCGGATATCGAAATGGCACTGGCGCTCAACCCCCGCCATTTTCAGGCGCTGGCGGGCCTGGGCGTTATTCAGGAGGAGCTCGGCCAGCCCGAAAACGCGCTGAAGGCCTATAAGGCGGCGCTGGCGCTGAACCCGCACTCGCAAGAGTTCAAGGATGCCGTGAAGCGGGTTGAAGAGCAGCTCTATATGATGCATTAGGGCGCTTCCTGCACCGAGGCTGACATGCGCGAAATTACGGCCGTTCTCGGCCCCACCAACACCGGCAAAACCCATTATGCCATCGAGCGGATGCTCGGGCACGGCTCCGGCATTATCGGCCTGCCGCTGCGGCTGCTGGCGCGGGAAGTTTATGACAAGGTGGTGGCGTTACGCGGTCTTGGTTCGGTGGCGCTGCTGACGGGCGAGGAGCGGATCGTGCCGCCACGCGCGCGCTACTATGTGTGCACGGTGGAGGCGATGCCCCTTGGCATGGCGGTGGATTTTGTTGCGGTGGATGAAATCCAGCTTTGCGCCGACCCGGACCGCGGGCATATCTTCACCCAGCGCTTGCTGCACAGTCGCGGCCACAGGGAAACCCTGTTCATGGGAGCGGCCACCATGCGGGCGCGGATTGAAAGCCTCGTGCCCGAGGCGCGGTTTGTCTATCGCGAGCGGTTTTCCGCGCTGTCCTATTCCGGGCCCAAGAAGATCAGCCGGATGCCCGCGCGGGCCGCGATTGTGGCGTTTTCGGTGGAAGCGGTTTACCAGATCGCCGAGCTTATTCGCCGCCAAAAGGGGGGCGCGGCGGTGGTGATGGGGGCGCTTAGCCCGCGCACAAGGAATGCGCAGGTGGCGATGTATCAGACCGGCGAGGTGGATTATCTGGTGGCCACCGATGCCATCGGCATGGGGCTGAATC
>JALWPC010000568.1 GCA_026995265.1 Paracoccaceae bacterium | reverse complement strand
CGCTCGTTTAGGCATCAAGGAAGCGTCTAAACACCCCCAAACTTTGCATTAATTTTTCAGCACGAATCGTCCAGGCGAGCAGCGAGGAGGCGCATAGATCTGAAGGAAGCGCCTAGGCGGCAGCACTAAGACAGCACGAATCAGCAATGAAATTTGCAAAAACTTTAAACGCTTGTTTAGACGTCAAGGAAGCGTCTAAACACCCCTAAAGTTTACACTTTTTTTCAGCACAAATCATCCTGGCGGGGGCACCACCGAGGAGGAGCGAGTGGCAGAGGGAAGGCGGTGGGCGCAGGGAACGCAAGAGCTGCGACACGGGCATCGGTGTCGGCGCCCCGCCGGCACTTGTGCACGGGCGAACGGAACGTGCTGCCTGCTCTTGGATATGGACGCTGCAAACTCCAAGGGCCTGCTTTGACGCGAAGCAAGCATCTAAGCACTACACCAAAGTAGGACTACTGGTTGGCAAAATCTGCAAAAACTTTAAGGTGCCTTTTAGACGTCAAGGAAGCGTCTAAACACCCCCAAAGTTGACACTTTTTCTTCGGCGCGAGCCGGCCTCGGAGGCACCGCGGAGCCGGATCTGGCGCAAGAGAAGGCAGTTAGCGGTGCGGGCAAGGCGCCTGGTGGGTGCGCAGGGGGGGGGGGAGACTCGAGAGGTACGCAGACGGTAGTACTGGCAATTCGCCGGCGCATGTGCATTGTGTAGCGGAGACGGGTGGCGTGATCGGCGCACTGAGCAATCGTTCGGAAAAAAACTCCGATTTCTTCGCGCGCCAATCGAGCGCGCAGGCATAGGCGAATGAGACACGTATTGGACGGAAGGCGTTAGTAATGCGAGAAGCGGAGGCGGGAGAGGTACAATTGGCAATTTGCCAGTACTTATGTCTCATGCAGGCCCAAAAATTATAGTGAGTATCAACGAGTGACATGTATTGAGCGGAAGGCGTTAGTAATGCGAGAAGCGGAGGCAGGAGGTACAATTGGCAATTTGCCAGTACTTGTGTCTGCTGAAAATTCAAAAATTTTGACAAGTATCGGCAAGTGAGACACGTATTGGACGGAAGGCGTTAGTAATGCGAGAAGCGAAGGCGGGAGAGGTACAATTGGCAATTTGCCAGTACTTATGTCTCATGCAGGCCCAAAAACTATAGTGAGTATCAACGAGTGACATGTATTGGGCGGAAAGCGTTAGTAATGCGAGAAGCGGAGGCGGGAGGTACTAACGGCAATCTGCCGGTACTTGTGTTCGACGAAAATTCAAAAAATTTTGGCAAGTATCAACGAGTGACATGTATTGGGCGGAAAGCGTTAGTAATGCGAGAAGCGGAGGCGGGAGGTACTAACGGCAATCTGCCGGTACTTATGTCTCATGCAGGCCCAAAAACTATAGTGAGTATCAACGAGTGACATGTATTGGGCGGAAAGCGTTAGTAATGCAAGAAGCGGAGGCAGGAGGTACAATTGGCAATTTGCCAGTACTTGTGTCTGCTGAAAAATTCAAAAATTTTGACAAGTATCGGCAAGTGAGACACGTATTGGACGGAAGGCGTTAGTAATGCGGGATGCGCGGAGGCGGGAGGTACAATTGGCAATCTGCCGGTACTTGTGTTCAACGAAAATTCAAAAAATTTTGGCAAGTATCAACGAGTGACATGTATTGGGCGGAAGGCGTTAGTAATGCGGGATGCGCGGAAGCGGGAGGTACTAATGGCAATTCGCCAGTACTTGAGTGTCATGCAGGCCCAAAAACTATAGTGAGTATCAACGAGTGACATGTATTGGGCGGAAAGCGTTAGCAATGCGGGATGCGCAGGAGGTACTAATGGCAATTTGTCGGTAGTTGTGTCTGCTGAAAATTCAAAAATTTTGACAAGTATCGGCAAGTGAGACACGTATTGGACGGAAGGCGTTAGTAATGCGGGATGCGCGGAGGCGGGAGGTACAATTGGCAATCTGCCGGTACTTGTGTTCAACGAAAATTCAAAAAATTTTGGCAAGTATCAACGAGTGACATGTATTGGGCGGAAGGCGTTAGTAATGCGGGATGCGCGGAAGCGGGAGGTACTAATGGCAATTCGCCAGTACTTGAGTGTCATGCAGGCCCAAAAACTATAGTGAGTATCAACGAGTGACATGTATTGGGCGGAAAGCGTTAGCAATGCGGGATGCGCAGGAGGTACTAATGGCAATTTGTCGGTAGTTGTGTCTGCCGAAAATTCAAAAAATTTTGGCAAATATCAGCGGCGAGTGAGACACGTACCGGGCGGGGAAGGCGGTTAGCAATGCGGGATGCGCGGGAGGTACAACTTTCAACACAACCCCTCTCCTCAACATCTCGCTTATTCATCGTCGCATAAACGGAGCACAGCCAAATAGGAATTTCGTGGGCATCCCCTCTCGGCCAGTTGAGTCATCATAGGCAATCACGTGAGCCTGCCCGCGCAGCAATCACAGGACGTTTAGCGCGCGCGTAGGAATAGAGTCTGACCCCTCTCAACTCTCACACAATAGTACTCACCTCCCCCGCTGGCTCCTCTCAACACTCGCGCACTCTCTCCTAACCAGCCCAGACCTCCTCCCTAGACAATTACGCCAGCGCGCCTCTCCAAGCATCGGATCAACGAGTTCAAATACATTCAAGAATGATCTCAGACCTTTTGAAAACAACGCCAGGCTCTTTACCTACCGCGCGCGCATCATCGCACACTGCTGGGCTGCTCGCCGTCAAAAACTGAGCGATCTTCCGCAAGCGCTCATCAAGACTCATGGCAAGGCCCACCGCAAAAGTGCAGGGCCTGCGTGCAACATTCAAGTCCTCCTATATGCTATGGTCATTTAGGAGGGACGTGGATGTTCGACTAGGGCCGCGCGCGCTTAGTCACTATGCCAGGGACCTGGACGCTACACTTAAGCCCTCAGCTCATTTCTACACGCGCCGAAACAACACTTCCGCTCCATTGCGCACACTATCATCCGGGTCGCAAATAACGCAGCGACAACCCCACTCTACCATCCGGGGTCCCCAGTCACTTTCACTTATAGCAGCGCGCACCCCGAAGAGGGCAGTTGGATGAATTTCGGGACTCCGCTCCAAGATGCGCAAGCCTCATCAAATTCCGCCTCGTTCCTGGCAATCTTACACTTCACCATAGTCGTCTAGTTGAATCA
>JALWPC010000567.1 GCA_026995265.1 Paracoccaceae bacterium | reverse complement strand
CTGGTGCGCGCCCGCGAGTCCGATGATCTGCGCGCCCTCAAGGGGCTGGCGGCGATGCCGGAGGTGATCGACAGCGTGCGCTTTGCCCCGGAGGTGCGCCGCCTTTGGGAGGTGTGCCAGATACCGGATTTCCGCAAGCTTTCCGGCGGGGAGCATGTGGCCCTGCTCGCCAAGGTCCACGCCCAGCTTCTGAACGGGCGCATTGCCGAGGACTGGCTGGCCCAGCAGGTGAAAGCCATTGACCGGGTCGATGGGGGCATTGACCAGCTCTCCAAACGCCTCGCTTTTATCCGCACCTGGACCTATGTTGCGCAGCGGAAAGACTGGCTGGATGATGTTTCTTATTGGCGTAGCGCCACCCGCGCGGTAGAAGATAGGCTGTCGGACGCGCTGCACGCCCGCCTGACCCAGCGATTCGTTGATCGCCGCACCAGTGTTCTGATGCGGCGGTTGAAGCAAAAGGAGAGGCTTTTGGCCCAAGTAAGTGAAAACGGCGATGTGACCGTTGAAGACCAGTTTATCGGTAAGCTGGAAGGATTCCGCTTTATGCTGGACCCGAAGGCCAGCGACCAGGAGGCCAAAACCCTGCGCGCCACGGCGCTGGCGGCCCTGCAACCGGTGTTCAACCTGCGTGCCGACAAGATGTATAACGCGCCGGACACGGAATTTGATTTCACCGAGCAGGGCGGGCTGATGTGGGGCGAAAGCGCCGTTGGCAAGCTGGTGGCGGGGGCGGATGCGCTCTCCCCGCAGATAGACGTGTTTGTGGACGAAGAAGCCGGGCCGGAGGTGGCCGAGAAGGTGCGCCGCCGCCTTGGCCACTGGCTGGAGCGCAAAATTGCGGCGCTGTTCGAGCCGTTGCTGGCGATCAGGAATGACGAAACGCTGGAAGGGCTGGCACGGGGCGTGGGCTTTCAACTGGTCGAGGCGATGGGGGTAATCCCGCGCGCTGAAATCGCCAAGGATATCAAAGCTTTGGATCAGGATGCACGGGCAACCCTGCGCAAGCACGGGGTGCGCTTTGGCCAATATACCATCTTCCAGCACCTGATGCTGAAGCCCGCGCCGACGCGCCTGCGGCTGGTGCTGTGGGCCTTGCAGCAGGGCCTGGATGTGTTCCCCGAAGCGCCGCCGCCGGGCTTGGTGACGGTGCCCGCGCTGCCGGATGCGCCGCAGGGCTATTATGCCCGCGCGGGCTATCGGCTGGCCGGTGAGCGCTCGATTCGCATTGATATGCTGGAGCGGCTGGCGGATATGCTGCGGAGCATGGACAGCCGCGGCGGCTTCGAGGCCACGGCCGACATGCTGTCGATCACAGGGCTGACGCTGGAGCAGTTCGCCAATCTGATGGTGGGGCTGGGCTATGCGGCTGAACGCGGCGAGCGTTCGAAGGTGAAGCCGGTTGCAACACCTGCCGAGCCGCAACCGAAGGCCGGGGAAAAGGCTGAGGGTGCAGAAGAAGCACCCAAAGCTGAGGAGGCTCCCGAATCTGCTGAAGTGCCGAAGGCTGAAGACGCGCCCGAATCAGCCCCCGAGGAAGAGGTAGAGGTTTTCTACACCTTCCGCTGGGTGATGAAGCCGCGCCATCAGGGCGGGCGGCCAAACAACGGTGCACCTCGGGGCAAAAAGCCCAAAGGCAAGCGCGGCAAGCCACAGGGGCCGCGCCAGCAATCGGCACGCCCGCCCCGCAAAGACAAGCCCTTTGACCCCGACAACCCCTTCGCCGCCCTCGCCGCGCTCAAGGCCAAAGATTGAGCGAAAGCCTGCGGATAGACAAATGGCTCTGGCATGCGCGGTTTTTCAAAACCCGCACGCTGGCGGCCAAGGTCGTGTCTGCGGGGCATGTGCGGGTGAACGCGGAACGTGTGAAAAAGCCCTCGACCAACATCAGGGCGGGCGACGGGTTGAGCTTCATGCAGGGCCGCCAG
The DNA here is from genome assembly GCA_026995265.1 of Paracoccaceae bacterium. Lineage (GTDB taxonomy): Bacteria > Pseudomonadota > Alphaproteobacteria > Rhodobacterales > Rhodobacteraceae > UBA3077. The sequence continues at coordinate 1,253 of JALWPC010000567.1, read as the reverse complement.
CTCCGCATTGTCCGCATCCTCGCGCTGGGCGAGCGGCGCGGGCCTGCCGCCGAGGCGCAGGCGCTTTATGAGGACCTGACGCCGGAACCCGAGGCCCGCCCCGCCCCCGTTGAGCGGGTCGGCATACGCCCCACCAAAAAGGACCGCCGCGCCATGGAGGCCCTGCGGCAGACGGAATCTTGACCCTCCCCCCTTGAATCCCGCCCAATCGGTGCCTAATAAGCCCTAAGCTTTTATTCAGGCTTTGGCGCTAATCCAAAGCCACAGCAACGAGGCAATGAGATGACCTATATCGTCAATGATGCGTGTATCGCCTGCAAATATACCGACTGCGTGGAGGTTTGCCCGGTGGACTGTTTCTATGAAGGAGAGAACATGCTGGTGATTCACCCCGACGAGTGCATTGACTGCGGCGTCTGCGAGCCCGAATGCCCCGCCGATGCCATCCGCCCAGACACCGAACCGGACGCCGAAAAATGGGTCGAGTTCAACCGGAAATATGCCGAGCTGTGGCCGGTGATCATAGAGCAGAAAGACCCGCTTCCCGAGGCCGAAGCCCGCGACGGCGAAGAGGGTAAGCTGGAAAAATATTTTTCCGAAAAGCCGGGGGCAGGCAGCTAGAAAAACTTTTCTGTCCACCCTTCTTTTTGCCGTAATTCTGTGCTATATTAAGGACGTAACAATTAGGCCAGTCATAAGGAGCGCACTGCGCAACGCGCAGACAGAGGGATTAATACACAAAACAAGAAGCTTCGCTGGGCGGAAATCCGCCCTTTGGGTGTATGTGCGACATTGGCCAAACCAGACAAGGAACGCGCCTGTATGAGTAAGACAAAAAGCCAGCTTGATTTTGTAACCGGCCAATTCGTGGTCTATCCGTCGCATGGGGTCGGAAAAATCACCGAGGTGGAAACCCAGACCATCGGCGAGGAAGTGCTCGAGATGTTCGTCATCTATTTCGAAAAAGAAAAGATGACCCTGCGGGTGCCGACCCAAAAAGCGATTTTAGTGGGGATGAGGGCGCTTTCCAGCCCAGACCTTGTGGCCAAGTGTATGAAAACGCTGGCCGGCCGTGCGCGGGTGAAGCGGGCCATGTGGTCCAGGCGGGCACAGGAATATGAGCAGAAAATCAACTCGGGCGATATTATTGCCATTGCCGAAGTGGTGCGGGATTTGCACCGCAACGACGACCAGCGCGAGCAATCCTATTCCGAGCGTCAGCTTTATGAAGCGGCGCTGGAGCGTCTGACCCG
>JALWPC010000566.1 GCA_026995265.1 Paracoccaceae bacterium | reverse complement strand
TGTAGCAATGGACGGTGTGGTTGTTGTGGTCAATCCACAGAATCCGGTTCAAATCCTGAGTTTTGCACAACTGAGCGGCATCTTTGATGGCGAGATAACCAATTGGCAGCAGGTAGGCGGGCCGGATGTGCCGATTACGGTTTACCGTATGGCCGAAACCGCAGACACCACCGCGGCTTTCTATGCGGCCGCGATGGCGGCAGGCAACCATGCCTTCACGTCAAACGCCAAGATATTGCGGTCGAATGCTGCGGTTTCGGATGCAGTTGCGGCCGACGTGAACGGGATCGGCATTTCCAGCTACGCGCAGGAACGGAATGCGCGCAGCGTGACCATCCGCTCCGTATGTGGCGAGTTGTTCACACCTTCCGAGTTCTCGATTAAAACCGAAAGCTACCCTTTGACCCGGCGTTTGTATCTCTACACCACAGAAAAAGGGCTGCCGGATTCAGCTGCGGCCTTCCTGGCATTCGCGACCGCCCCTTCAACGCAATCGGTGATCCGCAACACCGGATTCGTTGACCAATCCGTGGCCGTCGCTGATCTGGATGCCCAGGGCCGCCGCCTTGCGCAGGCCATTGTTTCGTCATCCGGGCGCACGGAATTGTTGCAGTTACAGGATTTGACCTCGATCATGCTGGACGCCGACCGGCTGTCCTTTACCCTGCATTATGACAGCGATGGCCGCCTGGATGCACGCGCCGTTGCCGATATAGACCGGCTTGCGGCTCTGATCAAATCCGGCACGTTCTCAAGTCGGCAAATGCTGGTTCTCGGTTTTTCCGATAATGCCGGTGCCGTGAATGCCCAGCTTGTGGCCACCCAGGCGATTGCACAGGATGTGCGCGACCGGATCGTGAACGCCACGGGGCGGGCCAATTTGGGGAACCTGAGGATTTCACCAATCGGATATGGCCGCCTGATGCCTTTGGGCTGTAATGAAACCCCCGCAGGGCGCAGTCGCAATAACCGTGTGGAAATTTGGGTAAAATAGGTAAATTGGTAGAGTGAAAAGCGCATAAAATGCCCTTGAAGCTTTGCAGATGATGGGAAAGAACATGTCCAATATCACGTCCGTTTTGGCAATATTATCTGCGGGTATCTGGCTCGCGGTTTCCACGGCAAATGCGCAGGTGATCACCCTGCGCTCCATGGACCGAAGCTTTGCCATGACCGGCACTTTATCGGCATTCGATGGCGAAACCTACCAGTTGGAAACCTCGATCGGGCCGATTTCCCTGAGCGTTTCCAAAGTGATCTGTGAAGGTGATGAATGCCCAGACCTGATGGCCAATGTAAAAGAATTCACCATCGCCGGTTCGCCTACCATCGGTATGGAAATAATGCCGGCCCTGATAGAGGCTTACGCCTTCGAGGTTGGCGGCGAGTTGCAGGTGGAAGCGGTCTCCGACATGAAAATCCGTTACACAATACTTGATAAAGCGGGTGAGGTTTATGCCGGTATCACACTTGATATGGGCGATTCCGACCTCGCTTTTTCCGCGCTCGAAACCCGGGATGCTTACATAGGTATGTCGTCGCGCCCCGTTAACGAAGGAGAGCGCAACCGGTTTTTGCGCTTCAACCGTGGCGACCTGACCAACTCCGCACAGGAACATATTTTAGCGCTGGACGGCCTGGTGGTGGTCGTTAACCCGCGCAACCCGGTCCGCACCCTGAGCCTGGACCAGATATCGGATATTTTTGCCGGCAATATCAGAAACTGGCGCGAGGTGGGCGGCCGGGACGCCTCGATCAACGTATATCGGCGGGACGGAAAGTCGGGCACCACACAGGTTTTCGAAAGTCTGGTCATGGCACCCACACGGCGGGTCTTGTCCGATGCGGCTTCTATTCTGGGAACGAATGCCGCAGTGGCCGATGCTGTTGTAAAAGACCCGAACGGGATTGGCATTTCCGATGTGGTGGACCAGCAAAACGCAAAGGCCTTGTCTTTGCGATCGGTCTGCGGGCAGGTGTCCACACCGTCTGAATTTTCGATCAAAACCGAAGAATATCCGATGTCCCGCCGGATGTTCCTGTATACAGCAAGCGGGCCGATGCCGGAAAAAGCCTCCGAGTTCATTGATTTTATGGCCTCCGATACGGCGCAATCCATCCTTGAGCAAGCAGGGTATGTCAGCCAGAGCGTTGCCACGGCATCCCTGAATGATCAGGGCCGACGGCTGGCGCACGCGCTGATTTCCGAGCGGGACCGTGCCTCGCTGGCGCTGTTGCAGGAAATGGTCGCGGGTTTGCTGGATGCCGAGCGCCTGTCGCTGACTTTCCGGTTCAAAAGCGGTTCGGTGACGCCGGATAACCGCGCACTGGTTGATATCGAACGTTTGGCCGAGATGGTCCGAAGAGGTGACTTTGACGGAAAACGCCTGCTCATCATCGGGTTTGCCGACAATATCGGCGCGATCAACGAAAACCAGCGCCTAAGCCAGGCCAGAGCCGAATCCATTCGTGATGTGCTGGTTGAGGCAGTTGGCACGGATGCCGGCAATGTGCAGTTTACCCCGATCGGCTATGGCAAGCTCTCGCCGATTGGCTGCAACGAAACCGAAGACGGGCGGAACACCAACCGGCGGGTGGAAATCTGGGTGCGATAGCGCCGGTTATGCCCTGCAAGCGAAGCGCCGCATGCGCCAAGGAGAGGGGCCTTCAGGCTCCTCGACGCGGCGCACCCCCCGGCTGGTCTTGGCCGAAAATCGCTCACAATCGCTTGAGGGGCCTTTTATTTTCAAAAATCGCGCCTAAATTTAATAGGGAAGCAAGAACTGGAACACTCTGCTTCTGATGACTGTCCCTCGTTCCGACTCTCCGCCCGGCCAAAGTGCCGGGCGTTTTTTTGTGGCCTTCCCCGTGGAGGCTCGGTAGCATGGGGCATGGACTATTCAGACAAATATTTGCGCGGGATTCTGACCGAAAGCAAAACCATAGCAGCGGTCGGTGTCTCGACCAATTCGATCCGGCCATCCTATTTCGTCGCCCGCTACCTGAACCTGAAGGGGTTTCGCATTTTGCCGGTGAACCCGGTATATGCGGGGCAAACGCTGTTTGGCGAGGAGATTTACCCCAGCCTTTCGGCCTTGCCCGAGGATATTCAGGTGGATATGGTCGATGTGTTCCGTCGCTCCGATCAGGCCCTGCCGGTGGTGGAAGAGGCGATTGAGGTGCT
>JALWPC010000565.1 GCA_026995265.1 Paracoccaceae bacterium | reverse complement strand
CCTGCGGGCGGCGCGCAAGGTTGGCCTTGAAACCCTCCAGCCAGGTGAGGGTCTCGGCCTCGCCATGGTGGGCCAGATAGGCGGCGGTGAGGGCGATATTATAGTTATGGGTGCCCGAACGGGTGCAGATGCGGCCCTGCCAGTCCGGGCTTGCGAGCTCTTCATAGCTGCTGATTTCGCCATCGGCCACGCGGCCATTGGCGGCATAGATAATGCGCGCGCGGGACGTGAGGCCGAACCACTGGTTGCCACTGTCGCGGTAAGGCGCGGGGATGTTGGCGTTGATGGTTTCTGAGTCCACCGCCTGCGTCAGCCCCGCCTGCACCATGGCGTCGAGGTTGGCAATGTCGGTGGTGAGAATCACATCGGCGGGCGAGCGCCGCCCCTCGGCTTTGAGGCGCTCCAACATGCCTTTCTTGAGGAACACCACATTGGTGGCAATGCCGGTTTCGGCGGTGAAGGCCTCCAGAATTGGGTCGATCAATTCGGGCTGACGGGAAGAATAGATATTCACCTCCTGGGCGCTGGCACTCACAGCGGCGGCGCTGAGCAAGGTGGCGAGAACAAGGTTTTTCATCGGGAAGCTCCAGTTGTTTGCTGGCCTCTGCTTAACCCGAGTAATTTACTCAAGTCAATACCTGACTAAATTATTCGGAATTTTGCTCGGTGGCCTTGGCGGCGTCCCAAAGCGCGTCCATTTCTTCTAGTGTTGAGTCCTGTGGGGCTTTGCCCTTGGCTTTCAGTGCAGCCTCTAAGGCATTGAAACGGCGGGTAAACTTGGCATTGGACTTGCGCAGGGCTTCCTCGGGCTGCACGCCCAGATGCCGCCCGAGATTGGCCATGACAAACAGCAGGTCGCCGAATTCTTCCGCGATGGCGTCGGGCGATTTTTCCGCCTGCGCTTCCACAAGCTCGGCTGATTCTTCCCTGATCTTGTCGATCACCTGCATGGTTTCCGGCCAGTCAAACCCAACGCGCGCCGCACGGTTTTGCAGCTTGAAGGCGCGGGTCAGGGCGGGCAGGTTCCCCGCCACGCCCTCCAGCACCGAGGCCGGCGCTCCGCGCTCCCTGGCCTTTATTGCCTCCCAATCCTTTAGCTGCTGCGCCGCCGATTTATCGCGGCTCTCGGAGCCGAACACATGCGGATGCCGCGCGATCATCTTGTCGGAAATCGTCTGCACCACGGTGTCAAAGTCAAACAGCCCCGCTTCTTCCGCCATTTGCGCGTGGTAAATCGTGTTCAGCAGCAGGTCGCCCAGCTCACCGGGCAGTTCGTCCCAGGCCTCGCGCTCTATGGCGTCGGCGACCTCGTAGGCCTCCTCGATGGTATAGGGCGCGATGCTGTTAAAATCCTGCTCGATGTCCCAGGGGCAGCCGATTTCAGGGTCCCGCAGGCGGCGCATGATTTCCAGCAGGCGCAGGATGCCGTTGGTGCGGTCATAGATAATATCGTCTGAAGTCATAGGGTTACCATCAACCTTTCAAGCCCGTGAAAGTGGTAGCGGTTGGCGTAAATCGGCTTTTCGGCCAGCGCCAAATCAGGGCAAGCCGCAAACAAAACCGGCATGGAATTGAGCATTTCCATGCGGGCCAGCGGTGCGCCGATGCAGAAGTGCAGCCCCGCGCCGAAGGCCAGTTGTTTGGAGTTGCTGCGGGTGGGGGTGAAGGTTGCCGGGGCCGCGAACACCGCCGGATCACGGTTCGCTGCCGCCAGCAAAAGCCCCACCTGCTCACCGCGCCGGAAGGTATGGCCCGCCACCGTGACCTCCTCCAGCGCATAGCGGGTGAACATGTGCAGGGGCGGGTCAAAGCGGATGGTTTCCTCGATGATCGTGAGGTTTTCCCGCCCGTCCGCACCAAAGCGCACTCCGGTTTCCAGCAGGGTTTTCACCCCGTTGCCGATGGCGTGCACCGTCGCCTCGTGCCCTGCGTTCAGTAAGAGAATACAAGTGGTTATAAGCTCTTCTTCGCTTAGTTTTTCGCCCTTGTCGCGCGCGGCGATCAGCTCTGAAATCAGGTCTTGCTTCGGGGCTTTGCGGCGCTTGGCGACAAAGCCGCGGATGTAGTCCATGAACGCCACCGTCGCCGCTTCGGTGCGGTCTTCCAGCGCCCGATCTCGCCGCGCCTGATAGATTGCCACCATGTCATGGGACCAGCGCAAAAGCTGCGGGGCCATCTCCTCGGGCACCCCGAGCAGGCGGCAAATCACCGTCACAGGAATTACCTCGGCAAAGGCGGGGAGGAGGTCAAACGGGCCAGCGGGGAAGGTGGCCACCAGATCCCAGCAGAGCGCCTGCACCTGCGGGGCCATTTCGTTGATCCGCCGCGTGGTGAAGGCCTTGGTCAGCAGGCTGCGAATGCGGGTATGGGCGGGGGGCTCGATGGCCAGAATCGAGCGGCTCTCAAAGGCATAGAATGCCCGCAAATGCGCGGGCGGTTCGGGGGCCAGATCAGCGGGCAATTCGGAGGCAAAACGGCGGTCGCGCAGGATGGCGTTCACGGTCTCGTGGCGGGCCGAACACAAAAAACCGTAGTCTTTCCAGTGGAATAGAGGCCCTTCCTCGCGCATGACATCATAGGCCGGATAGGGGTTTTGCACAAAGCTCGGGTCCAACGGGCTTTGCGCAATCATCCGGCCCGCTCCATAGCCTGCTCCAAATCCGCAATCAAATCATCGACATTTTCAATGCCGATACTCAGGCGCAAAAGCGTGTCCGGCACCACTGAATTGGGCCCCTCAACCGCCTTCCTGTGCTCGATCAGGCTTTCCACCCCGCCAAGGCTGGTGGCGGGAATGAAAACCTGCGTAAACCGCGCAATATCATTGGCGGATTTTGCACTTTTAGCGAGCATTGAAAGCATACCGCCAAATCCGCCATCCATCTGCCGCGCGGCCACGGCGTGCCCCGGGTGGCTCGGCAGGCCGGGGTAGAGCACGGCGTCGATTCTTGGGTGGTTTTCAAAGTGGCGTGCAATTTTCAGGGCGCTTTCAGAGGCACGCTCATAGCGCAGATACAACGTGCGCATCCCGCGCACCAACAGCCACGCATCAAAAGGCCGAATCACGTTGCCAAGCTGCTTGCGCAGGGTGGTGATTTCGGCCCAGTGATCATCGGCATGCGCGGTGGAAAACGTGCCCGCCGTCAGGTCCGAATGGCCGCTCAGATATTTGGTGCCGGATTGAAAAACATAATCCGCCCCCAGCGCCAGCGCCCGCGTGGTGCAGGCGGGGGCAACGGTGCTGTCCACCACCAGCCGCGCGCCGACCCCGTGGGCCATACGGGCGGCCGCTTCAATGTCCACCACGTCCCAGCTCGGGTTGCTCGGGGTTTCCACCCAGACCAGTTTCGTTTCCGGCGTTATTGCCTTTTCCAGAGCCTTATCATCGGCTTGGTCAAAAAAGCTCACCTTGACTCCGCGCTTGGCTTCCAGCCGTTTGAGCCAGTCGATTGCCCCGTGATACATCACCTTTTGCGCCACCACATGGTCGCCAAAATTCAGGGTTTCCAGCAGGGTGACCACCGCCGCCATGCCGCTGGAAAACACCAGCGCCCCCGCCGCATCGTCGATACTGGCCAGCACCGCCTCGGCCTTTTGTACCGTCGCCCCGCCGTCTCGGGCATAAATGTAGCGCTGGCGCGGGGCGTATTCCTCGTCTCGCGCATAGGTGCTGGAAAGATCAATCGCGGGGGTTACCGCGCCGGTGATCTCGTCAATATGATGCAGCGCCTGCGCGGCGCGGGTGGCCGAGGATAGCTTGTCCTGCGTCGCCATTCAATCTGTCCCGCGAAAGGGTTCTACATATTGCAAGGCCATGTCCCACGGGAAGAAAATCCAAGTGTCCTGGCTAACTTCGGTGATGAACGTATCCACCATCGGGCGGCCCTTGGGCTTGGCGTAAACCGTGGCGATATGGGCCTTGGGGTAGCGGGATTTTACAACCTCAAGGGTTTTGCCCGTGTCCACGAGGTCATCAATGATCAGAATCCCCTCGCCGTCGCCAATGATGCTGTCATCCGGCGCTTTCAGCACCACGGCCTCGGATTGTTTCTGGTGGTCATAGCTCTTGATGCTGATGGTATCGACGGTGCGAATATCCAGCTCCCGCGCGATAATCATCGCCGGCGCCATACCGCCGCGGGTGATGGCGACAACCGCCTTCCATACCCCGTTATCGGGCCCCATTTTCTCCAGCCGCCAGGCCAGCGCGCGGCTGTCGCGGTGGATCTGGTCCCAGCTGATATGGAAGCCCTTTTCATGGGGGAGGCGCTCTGTCATGGTTTTCGTCCTGTTGCAACATCAATATCCGGCGCATCTTCGGCCTTCATGCCGACGATGTGATAGCCGCTGTCCACATGGTGGTTTTCGCCCGTCACGCCGCTGGACAGGTCAGAAAGCAGATACATGCCCGCCTTACCCACGTCATCGGTGCTCACATTGCGGCGCAGGGGCGAGTTCAGCTCGTTCCACTTGAGAATGTAGCGGAAATCGCCGATTCCCGAGGCGGCCAGGGTTTTGATCGGCCCCGCCGAGAGCGCATTGACGCGGATATTTTTCGGCCCAAGATCCATTGCCATATAGCGCACCGAGGCCTCAAGGGCCGCTTTGGCAACCCCCATGACATTATAATGCGGCATCACCCGCTCGGAGCCGTAATAGGTGAGGGTGAGCAGCGAACCACCATCGGGCATGATCTTTTCGGCCCGCTGGGCCACGGCGGTAAAGGAGAACACCGAGATGTCCATGGTCATCTTGAAATTGGCGGCGGAGGTATCGACATAGCGGCCGCGAAGTTCGGTTTTGTCAGAAAAACCAATGGCATGGACGAGAAAGTCAATCTTGCCCCACTTGGCTTCGATCTCGGCAAATACCGCATCAATCGAGGCTTCGTCGGTCACGTCGCAGGACAGCACGATCTCGGCGCCAATCGAATCAGCCAGCGGCTTGACCCGTTTGCCAAGGGCATCCCCCTGATAGGTGAAGGCCAGCTCGGCGCCTTGCGCGTGGCACATGCGGGCAATGCCCCATGCGATGGATTTATCGTTCGCCACGCCCATGATCAGGCCGCGCTTACCGCTCATCAGTCCGGAGGTCATTCATTCACCCTTTTGTTATCGTTTCACATGGTTTACGCCAAAGCCGCCCGCCATTCAAGAATGGAAACACCGGTGGATTGCCGCCAGCGCCTGCGGTAGGTTTGCGGGGAATCAGGAGGGCAGGGCCATGGGCAAGGCAAAACGAAGCGGCATTTTTGCGGGGGAGGACCCGTTCAAGCTGGCGCAAAGCTGGCTCTCTGAGGCGGAAAAAACCGAGCCGAACGACCCAAACGCCATTGCACTGGCCACGGTGGATGAAAGCGGCCTGCCCAATGTGCGCATGGTGCTGCTCAAGGAGATCGAAGCCGATGCTTTTGTGTTTTACACCAATTACGGTAGCGCCAAGGCGCAGGAGATCGAGGCCACGGGCAAGGCCGCCTTTGTGATGCACTGGAAAAGCCTGCGCCGCCAGATCAGGGTGCGGGGGCTGGTCAGCCGCGAGGATGGCCCGCAGGCCGATGCCTATTTCAACAGCCGCTCGCTGCAAAGCCGACTGGGGGCCTGGGCCTCAAGGCAGAGCCAGCCGCTGGACTCCCGTGCGGCTCTGCTGGCGAATGTTGCCAAGGTTACCGCGCAAAAAGGCCCCAACCCGAAGCGCCCGCCGTTTTGGGGCGGATACCGTATAAAGCCGCTAGAAATCGAGTTCTGGGCGGATGGCGCGTATCGCTTGCACGATCGGTTTAAATGGCATAGGGTGGGTTTAACGGAGGAATGGTGTATTGATCGCCTCAATCCATAGGCGGGATTTCGCCTAGTTAGCGGTAAGATATTTACGATTGTAAATATTATTTCGCAAAACGGCAAAAATATGTTGTTTTTGTGCGTGTTGACGGTTGCTTAGCCGGTAAATTTGTCTCAATATTAACCTGTTAATAACAATGCTTGCAAAGCCATGGCGAGGTCAAAAGGCCCGCGGATTTGCTGGAAGGACAGAATGAAAAAAGGCCAAGTTAAATGGTTTGATGCCGCTAAAGGATACGGTTTTCTTGTCGCGGATGATGATCAAGGGGATATATTGCTCCACGCCAATGTCTTGCGGAATTTCGGGCGCGGCTCGATAGCCGAAGGTTCGATTGTATCCTTTAGCGTGCAACAAACCGAACGGGGGCGCCAAGCCTCGGAAATCTTTGAAATTGTAGCACCGGTCGAAACAGCCGGCATCGAGGAACGCGACGAACCGGCGATAGAGCTTCCGGTGGTGGACGGTGTGCCGCTGGAGCCTGCGCGCATAAAATGGTTTGATAAAACCAAAGGTTTTGGCTTTGCAAATACCTATGGTTGCGCGGAGGACATTTTTCTGCATCTGGAAGTGATGCGGCAATACGGTTTCTCGGACCTCTCGCCGGGGGAGGCTATTTCGGTGCAGGTGATAGACGGCCCCCGCGGCCGCATGGCCGGTGCGATTTATTCATGGGATAAACCCCTGGAAGCAAAGGGTTAACCGGTGTTTGCGCGTTTTCCTGCTGTTGTATTTGCCCTTTTCACTGTGTCGGGTGCCGTTGCCGCCCCCTGTGGCGAAAACACCATCGAGTTGCGGCAAAACGGGGTGAAGGCACAGTTCAACATAGAGCTCGCGAAAACCCCTGCCGAGCAGGCGAAAGGGCTTATGTTTCGGGAATCCATGCCGCAGTTCAGCGGTATGTTGTTTATCAACGAGCGGGAGCGGCGGGTGTCTTTCTGGATGAAAAACACACTGATTCCTCTGGACATGTTTTTTATGGACAGCCGGGGCGTGGTGCAACGGGTGCATGGCAATGCTATTCCGCAAGATACCACACCTATTCCCGGGGGCGATAACATCCAGTATATTCTGGAGGTTAACGGCGGTTTGGCCGCGCTTCTGGGCTTCTCTGAAGGGGCCGAGGCGCGCTATATCGGCTTTGATCAGGAAAATGCGGTTTGGCCCTGCGAATAGCGATTTTTCGCTTTTCATTCTCCGCGTTACCCTCTAAAGCAAGCCCCAAGGTCGGGGCGTGGCGCAGCCTGGTAGCGCGGCGGTTTTGGGTACCGTAGGTCGTAGGTTCGAATCCTATCGCCCCGACCAGTTACCAACGAGACAAGCGCGTAGGCAAGGGGTTGGGAACACCGGTCAGAATGTCCAAATTCCGCTATATCACCATCATTCTGCTGCTGTCCCTCGGGTTCCAGCTCTGGATGCCGATCTTCGGCGACGAGGCCTATTTCATTTCCTGGGGGAACTGGCCCTCACTGGGGTATTACGACCATCCGGGCAGTATTGGCTGGCTCTCGGTACCGCTGATCTGGCTGGAAGGGCAGCTTGGCATTCTTCCCCACGGAATTTTGCACCGGCTGGCCATGCTGGCCCTCGCCGGTGTCAGCCTTTTAGCCCTGCGCCGGCCGCTCAAAAGGTTGTTTCCGCGCCAGAATATAGATGATTTGTTGCTGGCGGTTGCCGCCCTGCCAGTGTTTGTGGTGGTGTTCAATTCCTATTTCAACGACACCATTCTGGCGGTGTTTTTGCTGGTATTTTTTCTGGGCAGCTACCTTTCCTACCGCGAAGACGAGCGCCGCGTTTTGCCGGTGCTGTTGGCAGGACTGGCCTTTGGTCTGGCTTTGCAAACCAAATATTCGGTCGGGGTGTTCTATATCGGGCTGGTGCTGGCCTTGCTGACCACACCAAAGGGGCGGCGGTTTCTTTTTGGCCGGTTTATTGCCATTTCGGTGCTGGCAGGGCTGATCTTTTTGCCCAACATCTATTGGAACCTCTATCATTGCAGCATCAATTTCGCCTTCAACTTTTCCTTCAGGGAGGTGCGGGCCAACCCCATGGGCGGGGTGGAGTTCCTGCTGGTGCTGCTTACGGTGCTGGGACCATTGGGCTTTTTCCTGCTGCGTGGGGCGTGGGGCGGTTTTTTTGGCCGTGCTCTTATCGGGGTGGTGGGGGTCTCGCTCCTTTACGCGATGTCCCGGGGCACGTTCCGGCTCAACTGGGGAATTCCGTTTTTGATGTTGGCCCTGCTGGCCGCCGCCGAAGGGGTTGACCCGGCGCGTATCCGGCGCCTCAGGCGCTGGACAATGGGTTTTTCGCTGCTGACCCTTGGCCCGATTCTGCTGCTTTTGGCGTTGGAATCTGAAGGAAAAGCGCCCTTGGCCCGCTGGTTGCCCCCCCGCGTGCTGGCCCAGTTCAACACCGAGGCCGACATGGCCGACGGCTCGCTGGTAGCAGCGCTTGCGGCCGCGCGCGGCAATGCCTGGGTTGCCACCGATATTTACGGCCAGATCGCGGTGCTGGAAAACTATGGGCTGGATAAAACCGTGCTGATGAGCCGCTCGGTCTTTGGCCGCAATCACGACATGTTTATAGATTACGCGGCGCTGGACGGGCAGGATATTCTGTATTTCACCGACTCCCCCGCGCAGGCCCGTGACTTTGCCAACCGGATGTTTGACTCGGTCGAAGAACTGGTCCTGCAGGGCACCCGTCAGGAGCACACCGCCTTTCTGGGCCACGGGTTTAAGTATGCCCGTTATCGGCAAGAGATGATTCTGCCCTTCATGAAAACCACCTATCAGGCGTCGCCTTTTCCGGCACTCGGGTGCTATATGGATCACTATCAAAAACAATGATTTTTGAATGTATAGCGCCTCACGACCGTTGATTCGATTTCAGGCCCTTCATCTACGTTTACAATTCATGCGATAAAGCATTTGAAAACTAATCCAATTCCCAAAGCTACCCTTGGGGAAAGGGTGTAGGCTGAACAGTTTTTCCGTTTCTGAAAGAAATGTATTCAAATCGGCGTCAACAGATTTTTGTGCGAAAAAACAAAATAAAGCGTTTGACGGGGGCAGTGAAAATACTGCAATTAGGGTGTATCAACGATAGAGCTACTAGATATTGTGCTGGCAGTGAAGAGGCCCGCGTGGGGCACGTGTCGGCAAAATCAGGCAAGAGTGGCTTTTAACAAGAACACCCTTTTGAGTAGGGCAGGCAGATAAGGCAGGGACGAATGAAGATTGATCGCAAGTTTACCACGGTAAAAAATGGTGCCTACGGGGCGCTTTCCTTCACCAAACGCAGCTCGGAGATTCGCAATCCTGACGGTAGTATTGTGTTCGCGCTGGAAGATATGGAGGTGCCCGAGGGCTTCTCGCAGGTGGCCGCCGATGTGCTGGCGCAGAAATATTTCCGCAAGGCGGGGGTGCCCGCGGCGGTCAAGCCGGTGCCGGAAAAGGGCGTGCCGGAGTTTCTGTGGCGCTCTGTGCCCGACGAGGCAGCGCTGAAAAAGCTGCCCGAGGGGGCGCGCTATGGCTCCGAGACCTCCGCCAAGCAGGTGTTTGACCGCCTCGCGGGGGCGTGGTGCTATTGGGGCTGGAAGGGCGGTCATTTCACCACCGAGGCCGACGCCAAGGCCTATTATGACGAAATGCGCTACATGCTGGCCGCGCAAATGGCCGCGCCCAACTCGCCGCAGTGGTTCAACACCGGCCTGCACTGGGCCTATGGCATAGATGGCCCCGCACAGGGCCACCATTATGTGGACCATAAAACCGGCAAGCTGACCAAATCGACCTCTTCTTACGAGCATCCGCAGCCCCATGCCTGCTTCATCCAGTCGGTGCAGGATGACCTTGTGAACGAGGGCGGGATTATGGACCTGTGGACCCGCGAGGCGCGGCTGTTCAAATATGGCTCCGGCACCGGCACCAACTTTTCCAGCCTGCGGGCCGAGAACGAGACGCTGGGCGGCGGGGGGAAATCCTCCGGCCTGATGTCGTTCCTGAAAATCGGCGACCGCGCGGCGGGGGCGATCAAATCGGGCGGCACCACGCGGCGGGCGGCGAAGATGGTGATTGTCGATGTGGACCACCCCGATATTGAGGAATTCATCAACTGGAAGGTGATCGAAGAGCAGAAGGTGGCCTCCCTGGTGGCGGGCTCCAAGCTGCACGAGCAGCAGCTCAACGAAATTTTCGGCGCGATCCGCACCTGGGATGGTAAAGAGGCCGATGCCTTTGACCCCAAGAAAAACAATGCCTTGAAGGCCGCCATTAAAGGTGCGCGCAAGGTGATGATCCCCGAAACCTATGTGAAGCGGGTGCTGCAATATGCCGGGCAGGGCTTCACCAGCATCGAGTTTCCGACCTATGACACGGATTGGGATTCTGACGCCTATTTGACGGTGTCCGGCCAGAATTCCAACAACACCGTGCGGGTGACGGATGCTTTCCTTCAGGCGGTGAAGGATGACGCCGACTGGGCGCTTTTGCGCCGCACCGATGGCGGGGTTGCCAAGGTGGTCAAGGCCCGCGCGTTGTGGGACGAAATCGGCCATGCCGCCTGGGCGAGCGCCGACCCGGGCATCCAGTATCACGACACCATCAACGCCTGGCATACCTGCCCCGAGGATGGCGAGATTCGCGGCTCCAACCCGTGCTCGGAATACATGTTCCTGGACGATACGGCCTGCAACCTCGCCAGCATGAACCTGCTGAAATTCCTGAAAGACGGCAGCTTTGACGCGGCCTCTTACATGCACGCCACCAGGCTGTGGACGATCACGCTGGAAATTTCGGTGCTGATGGCGCAATTCCCGAGCCCCGAGATTGCCGAGCGTAGCTACAAATTCCGCACCCTTGGCCTTGGCTATGCCAATATCGGCGGGCTGCTGATGAATATGGGCTTTGGCTATGACAGCGACGAGGGCAGGGCGCTCACCGGCGCGCTGACCGCGATCATGACCGGCGTGGCCTATAAAACCTCCGCTGAAATGGCGGCGGAGCTCGGGGCCTTCCCGGGCTATGCCAAAAACGCCGAGCACATGCTGCGGGTGATCCGCAACCACAAGCGGGCGGCTTACGGGGAGACCTCGGGCTATGAGGGGCTTTCGGTGCCGCCGGTGCCGCTGGACCACGACCATTGCCCCGACGGCCGGCTTCTGAACCTTGCGCACAAGGCGTGGGACGAGGCGCTGGCGCTCGGGGAACAGCACGGCTACCGCAATGCGCAAGTGTCGGTGATTGCCCCCACAGGCACCATCGGGCTGGTGATGGATTGCGACACGACCGGCATTGAGCCGGATTTCGCGCTGGTGAAATTCAAGAAGCTGGCGGGCGGTGGTTACTTCAAAATCATCAACCAGTCGGTGCCTGCGGCGCTGAAGAAGCTGGGCTACAAGCCCGCGCAGATCGAGGAAATCATTGCCTATGCGGTGGGGCATGGCTCCATTGGCAATGCGCCCGGGGTCAATACCACCAGCCTGCTGGGCCATGGCTTTGGCGAAGAGGAAATCGCCAAGATCGAAGCGGCGCTCGGCTCGGCCTTTGACCTGCGCTTTATCTTCAACCAGTGGACGCTGGGCGCGGATTTCTGCACCGGCACGCTGGGCATTCCCGAAGACAAGCTCAATGACCCGGTTTTTGACCTGCTCAACCACCTTGGCTATTCCAAGGAACAGATCGAGGCGGCCAACCAGCACGCTATCGGCACCATGACGCTTGAGGGCGCGCCTTATCTGAAGAAAGAGCATTACAGCGTGTTTGACTGCGCCAATACCTGCGGCAAGATCGGCACGCGCTATCTGTCGGTGGACAGCCATATCAAGATCATGGCCGCCGCGCAGAGCTTTATTTCTGGGGCGATTTCCAAGACCATCAACATGCCCAACGACGCGACGATTGAGGACTGCAAGGCGGCCTATGAAACCAGCTGGGCGCTCGGCATCAAGGCCAATGCGCTGTATCGCGACGGCTCCAAGCTCAGCCAGCCGCTGTCTTCGGCGCTGATCGAGGATGAGGACCTGGAGGAGATTGCCGACGCGCCGACGGGCGAGCAAGCCGCTGTTCTGGCAGAGAAAATCGTCGAGAAAGTGGTGGTGAAGCAGGTGGCGCGGGGCCGTGAAAAGCTGCCGCAGCGCCGCAAGGGTTACACCCAGAAGGCGATCGTCGGCGGGCATAAGGTTTACCTGCGCACCGGTGAATATAAAGACGGCTCTTTGGGTGAAATCTTCATCGATATGCACAAGGAGGGGGCCGCCTTCCGTGCCATGATGAACAATTTTGCCATCGCTGTTTCGGTGGGGCTGCAATATGGCGTGCCGCTGGATGAGTTCGTCGAGGCCTTCACCTTCACCCGGTTTGATCCGGCGGGGTTGGTGCAGGGCAATGACAGCATCAAGTCGGCTACCTCGATCATCGACTACATCTTCCGCGAGTTGGCGATTTCATATCTGGACCGCACCGACTTGGCCCATGTGCAACCCGAGGGCGAGAGCTTCGACAGCCTCGGGCGCGGCGAGGAAGAGGGCAGGGCGAATGTAGCCGCGCCGTCTGATGCGGCGGCCAGCTCGCTGGAGCTGATCAAACAGCTTTC
>JALWPC010000564.1 GCA_026995265.1 Paracoccaceae bacterium | reverse complement strand
GCAATATCGAATACATGAAGCTGGTTTACGCCACGCTCCTTGGCCTCGCCCTGTTCGGCGAATGGCCCGACGGCGCGACGCTCGCCGGCGCGGCGCTGATCGTGCTGGCGGCCGTTCTCATTGCGCGCCGGGGGCGTTGATGGAGGCCCCGTCAGCGATCATCGGCCTTGAGGTCGTCCCATGGCGTGCCGCGGGCCAGAACCTCCATGATCGCGCGCCAGCCTGCGAGCGCCGCGTCGCCAGCCTCGGCGCGGGCGGCGGCAAACATCGCTTTCTGCGGCTCGGTCAGGGTGCGTTCGAAGGCGCGGCCTTCGTCTGTCAGCGAGAGGATCAGATTGCGCTTGTCGGCCGCATCGGGCCGCGCCGCGATCAGCCGCTGTTCGCGCAGCTGTTTCATCGGCCGGTGCAGCGCCTGCCGGCTGATGCCGAGGATGGCGAGAAGCTCGGACATGGAAATCTCTCCCGCCCGGCCGATGAAATAGAGAATCCGGTGGTGCGCCCGCGCAAGGCCGCGCTCCGCCAGCATCCGGTCGGGGCCGTCGGTGATGTTGCGAAAGCCGAAATGCAAGAGTTCGAGGCAGGCCTCGAAAGAGTGGGGATCGGTCTTTTTCATGGGGGCATGATGCCAGAGCGCTGCATATATAGCAATAGTATTGACATTTGTGTGAGCAGCACTTCAATCTGGGCAAAAACGAAAGGAAGACCGATGACTGAGGATGACGCAAGCGCCTTTGTGGAGGGCTGGTTCGCTGCCTGGAACCGGCGCGATCTGGATGCGGTGCTGGCCCATTACGCGCCTGAGGTGCGCTTCTTCAGCCCCGTAGCGGCCGAGGTGGCCGGGGCGGCGGCGATCGAGGGCAAGGAGGCGCTTGCCGCCTACTGGCGCGATGCGCTGGAGAAGTTCGACCGCCTGGAATTCACGCTGGACTGTTTCACCTGGGACGGAGCGCAAAGGCTCGTGACGATCCACTATGTGGCGGCGCTCAACGGCACGCGGCGCATGGTCTGCGAGGCCCAGTGGTTCGACAAGGCCGGTAAGGTCACCCGCGCCGCCGCCTATTACGGCGCGGTGCTGTGAGAGGTGCTGAACCGATCATCGTTCGGGCGGCCAATGTGAATGATGGCAAAGCCATCGCCCGCATCAATGGCCACTACGTGCTGCACGGCACCGCGCCCTTCGAGGAGGTGCCGCCGACGATGGACGAGATGCGCCACCGGCTTGAGGCGCTCATTGCGCGCGGCTTTCCGGTGTTGGTGGCCGAAGCGGGCGATGGGGTCGTGGGATACGCCCTTGCCGGGCCCTACCGGGACCGCGCCGCCTATCGCCACACGGTCGAGGACAGCATCTATCTGGAGCCCGGCCATGAGGGACACGGCATCGGGCGAGCGCTTCTGGCACGCCTCATCGCCGAATGCCGCGCGCGCGGCTTTCGCCAGATCGTCGCGGTGATCGGTGGCAGCGAGAACCACGCCTCCATTGCCCTGCACCGTCGTGCGGGCTTTCGCCATGTGGGGGTGCTCAGGGGCGTTGGCGTCAAGTTCGACCGCGTGCTCGACACGGTGTTGATGCAGCTCGACCTCACAGAGGGGCAGGCCGATCAGTAAGGCGTGCCGTCCTTGTGCAGAAAGCGCCAGCGCCCGGCCGCGTCCTGCACCGCCATCAGATCATCCTCGGGGTATTCGCCCGCATCGCCCGGCAGGCGGTCGGAAATTTCCAGATATTCCACCGGCTGATCGCTGCGGTTGATCAGATGATGCGCGACGCCGCCGGCCGGAAAGCCCGCGCACATGCCCGGGGCAAGCTGGACCTCACCCCGGTCAGTGATCAGCGTGGGCTGGCCCGACAGGATGTAGATGAACTCGTCGGCCACACTGTGCCGATGCATCAGAGCCGATTCCGCCCCCGGCGCCAGCCGGGTGAGGTTTACCCCGATGTTCTTCAGCCCGAAGGCATCGCCCAGCTTGCGCTTGTCGCGTCCGGCGACCCGTGCCGCGAAGGGCGCGGGGTAGCCGGAGGATTTCGCCCGCCAGGGAATGTCGGTGGCAAAGGCTGCCAGTCTCGACTCGTCGCTCATGTGCTTCCCTCCTCAGATCCAGACCTTCTCGGCTGCCGTCGCCGCGTCGCCGGTATTGGGCGTGCCGGCGGGCTCGATCAGCATCAGGCTGACCTCTTCCTCGGCCACCGGGCGGTGGCGCACGCCCCTGGGGATGACAAAGAACTCGCCGGGGTGCAGGGTCACGTTGCCATGCTCGGTTTCGATCCGCAGCACCCCGGAAAGCACCAGGAAGAAATCGTCGGTGTCGTCGTGGTGGTGCCAGGGAAAGGCGCCCTTGCCCTTTACCACCATGATCTCGTGTCCGTTCATGCGCCCGACGATGCGGGGCGACCAGTGATCGTCGAAAAGCGTGAGCTTCTCTTCGAGGTTGACGGGGCTGTATTGCGGTTCCTGCATGGGTCTTTCCTTTCCTTCATTCCTGCCAGAACGGTTTGCGGCTCTCGTGTCTGGCCGCCTCTCGGTCGAGCCCCGTATCCGCGAGCAGATATTCGCCGTCGTCGCGATCCAGCAGAGAGGCCAGCGCCCGGCGGGAACGCCTGCGGTGCCGCCAGCGCCGCAGGAGGCGGAGCGCGTCGAACCGCTCGGCGGGGCCTGCACAGCACCCGACCGGCATCCCCTTTCTGTGCGAAGGCGCCAACATTTTGTGCTTCCCTGGTTGCGTCGATCGCTTCGAGGCTAGACATGCCGCGCATATGAGTCAATACTATTGATATAATAATTAGGGGATGGGGAATGCGCGCAGCAGAGGAAAACATGTTCAGAAGAAGGACAAGTGCATGAAGCTGTTTCGATATTGGCCGGCAACCATCATGGGACTGGGGGCGTTCATGGCCACGTTCGACGTTACAGCCGTCTCTTTGGCGCTGCCGGATATTCGCGCCGATCTGTCGTTGGACGTCTCGACCTCGATCTGGATCATCAACGCCTATGGCTTGGCCTTCACTGTCGCCCTGATCGGGGCTGGTGCGGTTTCCGACCGCTTCGGAAACAGACTGGCCCTGGTCTGCGGGACATTGTTCTTCCTTGTTGCATCGGTGTTTTGCGCATTGGCCGACAGCCTGACCGTGATGATATCAGGGCGAATACTGCAGGGATGCGCTGCGGCCTTCATCGTCTGCGGAGGCTACGCG
>JALWPC010000563.1 GCA_026995265.1 Paracoccaceae bacterium | reverse complement strand
TGGTGACCGCCGAAGAACTGGGCGGGGCCAAGACCCATACCAGCAAGTCATCCGTGGCCGACGGGGCCTATGATAACGACATCGAGGCCCTGATCGAGGTGCGCCGCCTTGTGGATTTCCTGCCGCTGAACAACCGCGAAAAGCCCCCCGTACGGCCCTTCTTTGACGCCCATGACCGGCTGGAGCCAAGCCTTGATACCCTGATCCCCGACAACCCGAACACCCCCTATGATATGCGCGAGCTTATCAAGAAAACCGCCGATGAAGGCGATTTCTTCGAAATTCAGGCGGATTTCGCCAAGAATATCCTGACGGGCTTTATTCGGCTTGAGGGCCAAACCGTGGGCGTGGTCGCCAACCAGCCCCTCGTGCTGGCGGGTTGTCTGGACATCGACGCCAGCCGCAAGGCCGCCCGCTTCGTGCGCTTCTGCGATGCCTTCGAAATTCCGATCCTCACCTTTGTGGATGTCCCCGGATTCCTTCCCGGCACGGCGCAGGAATATGGCGGGGTGATCAAGCACGGGGCCAAGCTGCTGTTTGCTTACGGTGAGGCCACGGTGCCCAAGGTGACGGTGATCACCCGCAAAGCCTACGGTGGCGCTTATGATGTGATGGCCTCCAAGCACCTGCGGGGCGATTTCAACTATGCCTGGCCCACGGCGCAAATAGCGGTCATGGGCGCGGCGGGGGCGGTGGAAATCATCCACCGCGCCGACCTTGCCAACCCCGAGAAAATCGCCAGCCATACGGCTGATTACGAAGCCAATTTCGCCAGCCCTTTCAAGGCCGCCGAAAGAGGCTTTATCGACGAGGTGATCATGCCGCGGGCCACCCGCAAACGCGTGGCCCGCGCCTTTGCCAGCCTGCGGGGCAAGCAGCTCGGCAACCCGTGGAAAAAGCACGATAATATTCCGCTTTAGGAGGCCCCTGCATGTCTGCGACAACCAGCCCCCCTTGCCCCCGCGCAAAATCGGCGTATCTTAAGGCCATCAACAAAGGCCAAGCCGATGAAACTTCCAAACCCGCCCAAGCTGGTGCGCTTTTTGCTGTTCCACATTGCCAACGGCCTCGCCATTGGCGTGGTGTTTGTGCTGGCGATCATCTGGAGCAATTTTCTGGGCGTCGGCGACATGCTGGCCCGCGACGAAAGCGGCATTGCCACCTTCATTCTGTTTTTTCAAACCTGCCTGACTTTTGGCGGGGTGTCTGCGGCGGTTGCGGTGATGCATCTGGGGGACGACGACTAGCGCCCCGCCTCAGGAGCGCCCGACATGGCTAAACTGCCCTATATGCTCAAACATCGCGGCTTTCCGGGCCGCTTGCCGGGCTCTGACCTGCAATTCACCATCCGGCGGGCCTCGCCCAAGGGGGTGACGCCGCTCAAGGCCCGCGAGCGATACCGGGACCGCAAACCCATTGATAAAAAGGCCGATGCGGTGTTTATCGCCTGCCTCTGGGCCCATTTTGGCGACCAACCCTTTGAGCGCGGCAACCTCGATGCGGGGCGGCTCAACTGGCTGTTTGGCCGCGAGGTGGTGCCGGCGGAAGACCCGTTTGACAACGCCTCTTACGAGGCCAAGCTGAAAATCGACGTGGCGCGGGCGCGGCGCAGCTTTCCGGATATGTTTGATGGGGCCGAGCTGTGAGCCATTTTGCGCAACTTTCCGCCCAACCTGAAAAAAAGGCTGGATTGCAACGGGTTGAGGGTGCAGACTGCACCTGCAAACAATTTGGAGAATTGATATGCGGAAAAAAATTGCCGTTCTTATTCTGGCAGGCTTCACCCTTTCAGCCTGTAACACCATTGGCGAAAGTGCCGGCCTTGGTGCCCTTGTGGGCGCTGGTGTTGCCGGGGCTACGGGGGGTGATGTGGTTACCGGTGCCGCTATTGGCGCTGGCGTTGGCGCGGCGTGCCACGCAACCAACACCTGCTAAAACCCGCGCTTTTCAGCGCTTGAAATCTTTTAAGGCTGCCCGCAATCGCGGGCGGCCTTTATTGTGTGCCAAGGGGGCCTCGCCTGATGTTTGAGAAAATCCTGATCGCCAATCGGGGCGAAATCGCCTGCCGTGTGATCAAAACCGCGCGCAAGATGGGCATTAAAACCGTGGCGGTTTATTCAGACGCCGACCGCAACGCGCTTCACGTGCAAATGGCCGATGAGGCCGTTCATATCGGCCCGCCCCCTGCGGCTGAAAGCTATATCGTGATTGATAAAATCATGAATGCGGTCAAGGAGACAGGGGCGGAGGCGGTGCACCCGGGCTATGGCTTCCTGTCCGAAAACCCGCTTTTTGCCGAGGCTTTGGACGCCGCTGGCGTGGCCTTCATTGGCCCGCCGGTGGGGGCCATTCAGGCGATGGGGGACAAGATTACCTCTAAGAAGCTGGCCGAGGAGGCCGGTGTTTCCACGGTGCCCGGCCATATGGGGCTTATTGATGACGCTGAGGAAGCGGTGAAGATTTCCCGCCAAATCGGCTATCCGGTGATGATCAAGGCGTCTGCGGGTGGTGGTGGCAAGGGCATGCGGATTGCGTGGAATGACGAGGAGGCCCGCGCGGGCTTTCAAAGCTCCAAGAACGAGGCGGCGGCGAGTTTTGGCGATGACCGGATTTTCATTGAAAAGTTTATTACGCAGCCGCGCCATATCGAAATTCAGGTGCTGGGGGACAAACACGGCAATTGCATTCACCTGAACGAGCGCGAATGCTCCATTCAGCGCCGCCAGCAAAAGGTGATCGAGGAAGCCCCGTCGCCCTTCCTCACCCCTGAAACCCGCGCCAAAATGGGCGCGGAGGCGGTGGCCTTGGCCAAGGCGGTGGAGTATTGCAGCGCGGGGACGGTGGAATTCATCGTCGATGCGGAGCAGAACTTCTACTTTCTGGAGATGAACACACGCCTTCAGGTGGAGCACCCCGTCACCGAGCTAATCACCGATATTGACCTTGTGGAACAGATGATCCGCGTGGCGTATGGCGAGAAGCTCGCGCTGCAACAAAGCGACATCGGCATCAACGGCTGGGCGATTGAAAGCCGCCTTTACGCCGAGGACCCTTACCGCAATTTCCTCCCCTCCATTGGCCGCCTCAGCCGCTACCGCCCGCCCGCCGAGATCGAGGGCGCGGTGCGCAATGATACCGGCGTTTATGAGGGCGGCGAGATCAGCATGTTCTATGACCCGATGATCGCCAA
>JALWPC010000562.1 GCA_026995265.1 Paracoccaceae bacterium | reverse complement strand
TTGTTCCGAACGCGCAGGCGGCGTTTCTGAAACAACTGTCGTTTTGTGTTTGCCATTTGTCGCGCTCCTATTTCTTCTTGCCTTCCTTACGGAAGATAAATTCATCTTTGTATTTGATGCCTTTACCCTTGTAAGGTTCGGGTTTACGCCATTCGCGAATATTGGCGGCCACCTGGCCCACCAATTGCTGATCATTGCCCTCAACCACGATCTCCGTGTTTTTGGGCACTGTGATCTTCACCCCTTCGGGAATGGGGAATTCGACGTCATGGGAAAAGCCGAGGCTGAGCTTCAGGATATTGCCCTGAAGCGCGGCACGATAACCGATACCGTTGATCTCGAGCTCTTTCTTGAAGCCACCGGTCACCCCCTGCACCAGGTTGGCGATCTGGGTGCGGCTCATGCCCCACTGCTGGCGCGCGCGCTTGGAATTGCCACGTGGCGTAACAGTGATGATGTTGCCATCCACTTTAATATCCACGTCATCGGTGGCCTTGAAGCCGCGGGTGCCGTTTGGCCCCTTCACTTCAATGCTCTGCCCCGAAACCGTGGCCGATACGCCCGCAGGCATTTCAACAGGTTTTTTACCAATTCTGGACATCGAAACCTCCTAAAATACGGTGCAGAGGACTTCGCCACCGACATTGTCGGTTCGAGCCTGTGCATCGGACATAACGCCCTTGGGCGTGGATACAATCGCAATCCCGAGACCCTGACGGACATGCGGTAGGTCTTTGACGCCGGCATAGACGCGGCGGCCCGGGGTGGAGATGCGCTTCATCTCCTTGATCACCGGCTCACCATCGAAATATTTCAGCGAAATCTCGATCTCCGGCTTGCCCTCGGCGTCCATTCCGGCCTCATAGCCGCGAATATAGCCCTCGGATTCCAGCACATCGAGCACCCAGCCGCGCAGCTTGGAAGCCGGGGTTTTGCAGGTGGATTTGTTGCGCATCTGAGCATTACGGATACGGGTGAGCATATCGCCCAACGGATCATTCAAATTCATTGTTCAGCCTCCCTTACCAGCTAGATTTAACCATGCCCGGAATCTCGCCCTTGGAGGCCAGATCACGCAGGGCAATACGCGACATACGTAGCTTGCGGTAATAGGCCTTGGGCCGACCGCTGATTTCACAGCGGTTGTGCAAGCGCGTCGCCGAGCTGTCGCGCGGAAGTTTAGCCAGGGCAAGAACCGCTTTGAAGCGCTCTTCCATCGGCAGGTCGAGGTTGCGTGACGTTTCCTTCAGCGCGGCGCGTTTAGCGGCATATTTTGCCACCAGACGCTCGCGCTTCAGTTGACGCTGGATCATTGATTGTTTAGCCATTGTCTCTCCTCCCGCCTAACTGGTGAACGGCATGTTGAAATGCTTCAACAATGCGCGTGCTTCGTCATCAGTGTTTGCGGTGGTGCAAATGATGATATCCATGCCCCACATGACATCCACTTTATCAAAGTCGATTTCAGGAAAGACGATGTGCTCTTTCAGGCCCATGGCATAGTTGCCACGCCCGTCAAAGCTCTTGGGATTGCTGCCGCGGAAGTCGCGGATGCGTGGCATGGCCACGGTGGTCAGGCGGTCCAGAAATTCATACATCCGGTCGCCGCGCAGGGTCACTTTACAGCCCAGCGGCATACCCTCACGCACCTTGAAGCCCGCAATCGAGTTGCGTGCCCTGGTGATCACCGGTTGCTGGCCGGCAATCGCTGCCATATCGGCCACAGCCGAGCGGATTTTCTTGCTGTCAGCCACCGCTTCACCAGCCCCCATATTCAGCACGATCTTCTCGAGCTTGGGGATCATCATGTCGTTCTTATAGCCAAACTCTTTCTTCATTTCAGCACGGATGCTGTCATTGTAAAGAGCCTTGTAGCGTGGTGTATATTCAGCCATCGATCAGCTCCCCCGATTTCTTGGCGAAACGCACTTTTTTACCGTCAACCTCTTTGAAGCCAACGCGGGTGGCGCCACCTTCCTTGGGGTCTTTCAGCGCAAGGTTGGAAAGCTGGATCGGCGCTTCCTGCGGCACGCGGCCACCCTGGCTTGTCTGGCTTTGCTTTGTGTGGCGGATGACAACATTCACCCCGGAAACCACGGCTTTACCGGCAGAGGGCAGCATTTGGGTGATCTCGCCCTCTTTGCCCTTGTCCTTGCCCGCCAGCACGATGACCTTGTCACCTTTGCGAAGTTTAGCAGCCATTACAGCACCTCCGGCGCAAGTGAGATGATCTTCATGAAATTCTTGCCCCGCAGCTCGCGGCACACAGGCCCGAAAATACGGGTGCCCATAGGCTCGCCAGCGGTGTTGAGAATAACGGCGGCATTGCCGTCAAACTGGATAGCGGTGCCGTCCGGGCGCTGAATCGCTTTTTTGGTGCGCACGACAACGGCCTTACGCACGTCGCCCTTCTTCACGCGTCCGCGTGGGATGGCCTCTTTGACCGAAACGACAATAATGTCGCCGACCGAAGCGTAACGCCGCTTCGAGCCACCCAGAACCTTGATGCACTGAACACGGCGCGCGCCGCTGTTGTCAGCCACCTCAAGGTTTGTCTGCATCTGGATCATATTTTTACTCCCGACCTGTGGGGACTGTGCAGTTTAGCCCCACGGTTTCGTTAAACTGGCGTGCTAATCAGTTAGCACGGTCCAGCGTTTGGTCTTCGATATTGGCGCGCATTCGACGATGCGAACCTTGTCACCAACATTGAATGTCTCGGCTTCGTCATGCGCCCGATACTTCTTGGTCGAGCGGATGGTCTTCTTCAGAACGGGGTGCTGGGTGCGGCGTTCAACAGCAACGGTTACGGTTTGTTTGTTGGCCGTGGAGGTCACAGTGCCCTGCAAAATACGCTTTGGCATGAGGAGGCTCCTATTCAGCAGCCGCTTGCGCGGCCTTTTCGTTCAGAATGGTTTTTACGCGGGCCGCATCACGGCGAACCGTGCGCATACGCGCGGTGTTTTCCAGCTGGCCAGTGGCCCCCTGAAAACGCAGGTTGAAGGCTTCCTTCTTCAACGTCTCAAGCTCTTTCACAAGCTCCTCGGGAGTTTTCTCCCGCAAATCAGCGGCTTTCATGCCTTTTTCCTTTCAACATCACTGGGAGGCCCGCAAAGGTCACCCCGATTCCAGTGGAGTCAGAGTTCGAAGCCGCTTCTATAGGGGGGATTCGGCGGCTTGGCAAGGGGGGAT
>JALWPC010000561.1 GCA_026995265.1 Paracoccaceae bacterium | reverse complement strand
GTAAACATCGCGGGTGAGGCTAATATCAATCGCCGCCTCGGTTGTCGGCATCCGCTGCACGCGGAAATTCCGCTTGGACGGATACATCAGCCAGCTTTTATCGCCGTCTTCCACCAGAACCTCGGCCCGCACGGCGTCATAATTCGGCCCCGCAATATTTTCGACCTTGTTGAGGGTGAAATAGTAGCCGCCGAGCGCGTAGCGCTCGCCAAACTGGGTGGTGCGGATGTCTTCCTGCTGCCATGCAGTCACCGCCGAAATGCCGAAAATGATCAGCCCCAGCCCACTATGGGCCAGCACTTTGCCCCAGTCGGAGCGGGGCAGGTTGCGCAAGCGGCGCATCGACTCCGAAAGCGGCACCTTGCCAAAGCGGCTGCGGCTGGCAAAATCGGCCAGCGCGCCAAGGATGATCCATGCGGCCAGCGTCAGCCCGATGGGGGCCAGCATCCGCCCGCCCGTCTGCACCGACCACACATAGGCCCCGAGCGCCACAGAAAGCGCCATCATCCCCCAAAGCGGCTTCATGGATTTCCCCAGCCGCGCCCGTTTCCACGGCATCACCGCGCCAATCGGCAGGGCCATGGCGAGGATGACCATGAACGGCGTAAACGCCATGTCAAAGAACGGCGCGCCGACCGATATTTTCCCGCCCGTGGTGAGCTCGACCACCAAGGGCCACAGGGTGCCGACAAACACCACCGCCGCCGCCACGCTCAAGAGCAAGTTGTTAAGCACCAGCCCGCTTTCCCGCGAAAAGGTGGAGAACACCGAGCCCGATTTCAGGGAGTTGGCGCGCAGGCTGTAAAGGGTCAGCCCGCCAAAGATCGTCACCCCGAGAATGCCCAGCACATAGGTGCCGCGCGTCGGGTCGGAAGCAAAGGAATGCACCGAGGTGATGACGCCGGAGCGCACAAGGAAGGTGCCGATCAGCGAAAAGGAAAAGGCGACAATGGCCAGCAGCACCGTCCACGCCTTCAAGGTATCGCGCTTTTCCACCACAATGGCGGAATGCAGCAAGGCCGTAGAGGCCAGCCACGGCATGAAGGAGGCGTTTTCAACCGGGTCCCAAAACCAGAACCCACCCCAGCCCAGCTCGTAATAGGCCCACCAGCTTCCCAGCGCGATGCCGATGGTCAGGAACATCCACGCCGCCAGCGTCCACGGCCGCACCCAGCGGGCCCAGGCCGCATCCACCTTGCCCTCGATCAGCGCCGCAATGGCAAAGCTGAAGGCCATGGAGAGGCCGACATAACCAAGGTAAAGGAAAGGCGGGTGGAAGGCGAGGCCCGGGTCTTGCAGCAGTGGGTTCAGGCCGTTGCCGTTCACCGGCGGGTTGTCCAGCCGCAAAAACGGGTTGGAGGTGAAAATCATAAAGCCCAGAAAGGCCACGCCGATCAGCGCCTGCACGGACAGCACCCGCGCCCGCAAGGCCGGCGGCAGATTGCCGCCAAAGGTCGCCACCGCCGCGCCGTAAATCGTCAGGATCAGGTTCCACAGCAGCATAGAGCCCTCGTGGTTGGCCCAAACGCCGGTGACCTTATAGAGCATCGGCTTATCGGTGTGCGAGTTCGCCGCCACCAGTTTCACCGAGAAATCCGAGACCACAAAGGCATAGGTGATGGATGCAAAGGCCGCGATCAGCAGCAAAAGCTGCACCTGCGCCGTGGGCACCGCCACCGCCATCCAGTTATTCCAGCCCTTTTGCGCCCCGATCATCGGGATAACCGCCTGCACAATGGCAACAATAATGGCGAGAATAAGCGCGTAATGGCCGAGTTCAACATACATAGTCCGAATCCTTTCAGGCTGGCTGGCGCTACTATACGCGCCCCTGCCCAAGGTTCAAATTGCAATTATGTGAACGCGCGATTGCGCCGCATCCCGCCACTGGCAGCGTTGCCGCCCCAATCCTGTAGACGCGTCTAAATTGACGGGTCTAATCCGTGCGCGCCGCTTTCCACGCCGCCAAGGCCGGATTGTCGCTTGTCGGAGCCTGAACCTGCGGAGCCACCACCGGCGGCGCCGCCGGAATATTGGCGCGATACCCCCTGAAATAGTTCAGCTCCCGCGCGCCAAAGTAAAACGACACCACCGCGCCCAGCAGCCACCACAGCGGCTCGGGGACATAGGCCAGCCCCTGCATCCGCACGGCAAAGCCCTCCGGGTCGCTCATCGCATAGGCAAACAGTCCGATGGTGGAGAGCGCCATCATCGGGCGCGGCAAACGGTTTAACCCGTTGACAAACCTGTCAAACCACCCCACCGGATTTTGGTTGAACTCCGCTCCCGCCTGCGCCAGCGCCGCCTGATAGCGCGCCTGCGTGGCCATCTCTGCCTTGGTTTTGTTCACGGTGAACACCTCGGACACCTCGGCCACCGCCTGCCCCACGCCCTGCGCGGCGCGGCCAATCCCTAAAATGCTCATGCCCACCCCCTGACGCGCGCCGCGTGTTCGGCCTCGGAAAGGTGATATTTCGGCGAAATGAATTCCTCCGCCCGCGTAATCCAGCCGCCCTTGCTGCCATCCTTTCGCCGCGCGAATTTGCGCAAGGCGGGGCGGGCCTCGGCGAGGTTGTAGTAATAATTCCGTCGCGCGATCCCGTAGGCGTCCACCAGATATTCCGTCGCCGCCTCATATGCCAGCGCCGCCATGCGCGCCGTATGCGGGCCGATCACCCCGTCGGCCAGTGTTTCAAAGCCAAATTCCCCCAACAGGCGCTGCAAAATCTTCACCGCATGGCTGCCCGCGTTGACATACATGTCATAAACGCTCGGCTGCAGGGCCTCCGGTAACATGCCGATTTTCGGCGCTTCAAAATATTGTGTCTTGAATATCTCTGCCGCCTGTGCGCGGGTCAATGCCCGCACATCGCGGCTGTTGATCCGCCCGTCGGCGTTCAAATCCAGCCCCAGGCGCTTCATCGTGCCCAAGGTCACGCCAAATTTCGTCGCCCCGCCCGGGTCGTCGGGGTCGTTCACATATCCGCCCTCACGCCGGATAATTTCTTCGGTAATCTCATCGATGCCCACCATCATAACCTCGCCAATTTAGTGAAAATTGACGATATGATGCCGGAAAATGACTAATAAACCCTGACAGGTGCGCGCGGTGGTGTTGCGTAGGGCGGGCTTCAGCCCGCCATTTGTTTAACTATCCGGCGCTACATACATGCCTTGTTCTTTGAGTGCATCCACCACCTCGGCAGGCATGTATTTTTCGTCATGCTTGGCCAGCACCTCGGTGGCCACAAACTCGCCGTTGACCAGCCGCCCCGTGGCAATGGTGCCCTGCCCCTCGTTGAACAAGTCCGGTAAAATACCGGTATAAGAGACCGGCACTTCCGCATTATTATCTGTAATAACAAAGTGATGCGTGTCGCCCTTCACCCAGGAACCTTCCTTGATCAGCCCGCCAAGGCGAAAGCGCTCATTGGGGCGGGGGTGATCCTGTGCCACCTGCGTCGGCGAGCGGAAAAACTCGATTCCGTCCTGAAACGCATAGCCCATCAGCCCCGCCGCCAAGAACATCAGCGTCAGCCCCGCCACGATCATCTGAATCCGGCGTTTTTTCTTCAGTCCAGCCATAATGAACCCTCCGTTGCGCTATAAATAACCCTTTTTCTACGGAAATAAAGGGGCCATTTCCAAGCCAAGGCGTTCATCCAGCCCCAGCATCAGGTTTGCGTTCTGCAAAGCCTGCCCTGAGGAGCCTTTGGTGAGGTTATCCAGCGCCGAAAACACAATCGCCCGGCCCGCGCGCCTATCCGCCACAACGCCAATATGGCAATAATTTGAACCCCTTACATGCCGCGTCGCCGGAGCCTGCCCGAATGGCAGCACATAGACAAAAGGCTCATCGGCGTATTTCTGCGCAATGGCGGCGTGCAGGGCCTCCGCCTCGCCCTTCACATAGATTGTGGCCAATATGCCGCGATTCTGCGGGATCAGATGCGGGGTGAAGCTCACGGTCACCGCCCGTCCCGCCATTTTGGAAAACTCCTGATCAAACTCGCCCAGATGCCGGTGGCTGGCAATGCCGTAAGCGTGCGCGCCCTCGGAAACCTCGGCATGAAGCATCCCCTCCCTGGCCCCGCGCCCTGCCCCCGAAACGCCGGTGACCAGATCAATGATAATCTCGTCAGGGTCGATCAGCCCCGCTTCCAGCAGTGGCAAAACGGGCAGCAACCCCGTGGCCGCGTTGCACCCCGTGCCCGCCACCAGCCGCGCCTGCCTAATTTCCTCACGGTAATATTCCGTAAGGCCATAAACTGCGGTTTTCTGCAGCTCCACCGCCGCGTGCGTGCCGCCATACCATTTGGCATATTCTGCCGGGTCCCGCAGCCTGAAATCGGCCGAAAGATCTATGATTTTCACATGTTGCGGCAAAGCCTTAATCACCCGTTGCGAGGTGGCGTGCGGCAAGGCGCAAAACACCAGATCAATCCCGCCAAAATCTATTTCCTCGATTTTACAAAGGGTTGGAAGCTGAAGGTGACGCAAATGCGGGAACACCTCGCCATATGCCAGCCCCGCCTTCCTGTCGGCACTCAGCGCCACGATCCGCATCTCTGGGTGCCCCGCCAATAGCCGCACCAGCTCGGCGCCCGTATAGCCGCTCGCCCCCAATATCACGATATTTTTCATGCCTTACACCTTCTGCCACTCTACCGGGTGGCCCAAAAACAGCTCGGCCAAGGGGCCGACTTTTTCCACCTCTCCGGTGGTGAAATATTGCGTATCGCCCGCCTCTCGGTATCGCTCATGCCGCTCCAGATAGTCCGCCGTCGCGTCCGCCACAATGCGCGGCTGTGAGAGCAGCTTGGTTTCCGTGGGCAAAGCCGCGCGGAAAACATCCTCCACTATCGGATAATGGGTGCAGCCCAGCACCGCCGATTGCGGCTTGGGCAGCCGCTCCAGCAGCGCCGCCACATGCGCCTTTACCAGGGTTTCGGACGTCACCGCATCCCCCGCCTCGATCGCATCCACCAGCCCGTCGCAAATCTGCCCGACAATCTCCACATCCCGCGCCCGAAACTTCATCTCGCGCGGGAAGGCCCCGCTTTCAATGGTCGAGCGCGTGGCGAACACCGCCACATTTTCCAGCCCTGTATGGGTGGGTGGGGCGTTATCGCCCCAATCCCGCTGAGTCAGGTTCTCGATCATCGGCACAAACACCCCCAGCACCCGCAGATGGCCCTTGGGGAGCCAGCTTACCTGCATCCGGTGCAGGGCGCTGGCCGAAGCGGTGTTGCAGGCCAGAATGACCAATTCGCAGCCCTTGTCAAACAGGGTCTGCACCGACTTCGTCGTCAGGTCGAACACGTCATAGGCATCACGGGTGCCATAGGGGGTGTTGGCATTGTCCCCAAGGTAAATAAACGCCTGATCCGGCAGGCGTTTTTGCAACGCCCGCAATATGGTCAGCCCGCCCAGCCCGCTGTCAAACACGCCAATTGGCATTTTGGTCTCCGTATTGTCTTGCCTCTATGTGGGCAAATATACTCGGTTTCACAAGCGCAAAATGAAAGGGCCGACAAATTGCCGACCCCTTATCTTCTCTTCAGCGATTTAACTAGCGGCCGATCTGCCTGACGCTTCCCGGCGTTACCGCCTGATCCCCCGCTATGCCCAGATAAGAGGCAATCACAATGGATACGCGGTCGATAATACGGCTGCGCATGGTTTCCCCGCGCGCGATTGAGGCTTGTGCCGCCGCGCCGCCATAGGCCTTAACGTCGGCCTCGATAGCGGCCGGACCGGCAAGGATTTCACCGGTATTGGCATCGACAACGGTCAAGATAAAGTCAACATTGTGAATGCCGCCAATATTCGAGCGCGCCCGCTGTGTGAGTGAGTGGAACTGGGTTTGCTCGGTGCGCAAAATCACCGGACGGCTCCCCTTGACCGAGCTCTGGAAATGCGACGCCGCGCGCTGAAGCGTTTCTTCCATGATCGCTTCGATTTGGGCGTATGTGTCACCTGGCCCCTCTTCCGTCCAGATCAGATCCACATTGGGCATTTGGCCGTTGCGGTCGGTGGTTGTAAGAGTCCGAGGCACGGTGGCCTGTACATCCACAACTTTCCAGTTATACGTCAAATCTTCCCGAAGCGGTTCTGGAAAAGTGGTATTCGTGCTCACACATGCCGACAGGCCAAGGGCGGCAACAATCGGCAAAAACCAGGATTTGATCATCTCTTTCTCCACATTAATACTGAAAACTTGTTTTTTTATTACGATAAATGCCGCATAAATGCAACATTTTACCGAACATTTTGTCATTTAGCCGACCAAGTGACTCTTTTGCAACACACACATTGCCCATAAAAAAGGCGCAGCCAAAGCCGCGCCTTTTGCACATATTGCAGCGGATTAACGCTTGGAAAACTGGAAGCTCCGACGTGCCTTGCGCTTGCCGTATTTCTTCCGCTCCACCACGCGGGCGTCGCGGGTCAGGAAACCGGCGGCTTTCAGCGGGCCACGCAGGGAGGGTTCATAAAGCTGCAACGCCTTGGCTATACCGTGCTTGACTGCGCCGGCCTGGCCGGAAAGCCCGCCGCCTTTTACCGTGGCCATTACGTCGAATTCGCCTTCAACACCGGCCACGGAAAACGCCTGATTGATCAGCATTTGCAGCACAGGGCGGGCGAAATAGTCGTTCATCGGCTTGCCGTTGACGGTCACCTTGCCCGAACCGGGCTTGATCCAGACACGGGCCACAGCATCCTTGCGCTTGCCGGTGGCATAGGAGCGACCAAGCTCGTCGCGCACGGGCTCGCGGGCGGGGGCGGTTTCTGCGGCCAGTTCAACGGCGCTTTCGGCTACGGCCTCTTTCAGGTCGTCGAGCGATTTGATTTCATCGGTCATGTTTAAGCGCTCCGCGTGTTTTTAGGGTTCATGGATTTCACATCCAGAATTTCGGGCTTCTGGGCCTCGTGGCCGTGCTCGGCACCGGCGTAAATACGCAGGTTTGTCAGTTGCTTACGCGAGAGCGGCCCGCCGGGCAGCATCCGCTGCACCGCCTTCATCAGCACCCGCTCGGGAAAGCGGCCTTCCAGAATCTGCCCCGCCGTGCGGTGCTTGATGCCGCCGGGGTGGCCGGTGTGCCAGTAATAGCGCTTGTCGGCACGCTTGTTGCCGGTCATTTGCACCTTGTCGGCGTTGATCACAATCACGTTATCGCCCATATCCATGTGCGGGGTAAAGGTGGGTTTGTGCTTGCCGCGCAAGCGCATGGCGATGATAGACGCCAAACGGCCCAGAACCACGCCTTCAGCGTCGATCAGGATCCATTTTTTATCAATATCGGCCGGTTTGGCTGAATAAGTTTTCATGGTCTCGGTTTCCGTTTTCGGAGGTTTACGCACGGGCTGGCCCCGCGCCACATCTGATAGAGGGGTTTTAACGGTTTGCCGCGCGCAGTCAATACAAATAATACGCAAATTGTAGTGTATTATCAACGCCTTACAAATTGGGTATTATTTTACCCCATCGGTGGAATGGAAAAGGTGATGTTGCAATGGGCCACGGGCTTATCATGGGCGTTTGAATAGAGCATCACATCCCCGACGCTCAGCGCCTTGCCGAGCTTCAGAATCCGCGCCTCCCCCCACATGCCCCCCGCCTCTGGTTTGCGCATGTAATCTATGGCCGCTGAGGTGGTGACGGTCAGCGCTTTGGGGCCGATCATCGCCAATGTGGCAACGTAAAAAGAGAGGTCCGCCAGCTCGAAAATCGCCGCGCCGGAGAGGGTGCCTCCGGGGCGCAGGTCTCGCGTGTTTGGCAGCTTGTCGATGATCGCGCCCATGGGGGGCAATGCGCGGACTTTGTAGCGGGTTTCGACCTCGGGAAAAGCCGAGGACAGGAAGGCATTCATCTCGGAAACGGTCATCACAGGCTGCATTCGCTCTTCCCCTTTGCGGATTTATGGGCCACATTGCCGACAAAGCCAACAGGGATCAAGGCCATGGATGAAATTCTTTTACGCAATGATAACAACGCGATAGCCACGCTGACGCTGAATCGCCCCAAAGCGCTGAACGCGCTTTCCGAGGAAATGCTGACCGCCCTTCAATCGGAGCTTGACGCGCTCGCGAATGATCGCTCTATACGGGTGATCGTGCTCAAAGGGGCCGGAAAGGTGTTTTGCGCGGGGCATGACCTGAAGCAAATGCAGGCGGCGCGGCAGGTGGAGGATGGGGGAAAGGCCTATTTTATCGAGCTTTTTCAACAATGTGGCAGGCTGATGACCACAATCACGAGGCAGCCGCAACCGGTAATCGCCCAGGTTCACGGCATTGCCACGGCGGCGGGCTGTCAGTTGGTGGCGAGCTGCGATCTGGCCATGGCCGCCGAGGGCACCCGCTTTGGGGTCAACGGTATCAATATCGGCCTGTTCTGTTCTACCCCCATGGTGGCGCTCACCAGAAATATCCATAGAAAACAAGCGTTTGAAATGCTCACCACCGGTGATTTCATCGACGCAACCCGCGCCGCCGAAATCGGCCTGATCAACCGCGCTGTGCCCCATGAGGCCCTTGACGCCGAGACCACGGCCTTGGCCGAAAAGCTGGCCTCCAAGCTCGGGGTGGCGGTGAAAATCGGCAAGGAGAGTTTCTATAAACAGCTCGAAATGGGGCTGGAAGAGGCCTATGCCTATACCCGCGCCAACATGGCCGAGAACATGATGTTTCGGGACACCGCGCGCGGGGTGGCGGCGTTTTTGGACAAGCGCGCACCGGAATGGGACCAGCCTTAACCTTTGCCCATTCGGGCCCTGTGAAAACTGTATGACAAGTGTCGGACATCTGTCGGACATCCGGCGTGCGGCGCAATGGTTAAGGCGGTAAATTGGCTTGCCCCCTGCCCCTCAAAACCTTGCAATTGTTTCAATCCCGGCCGGATGGGAGTCCGGCGTCAGGACAAGCCGAACCCCTTGACCCGTCGGTCAAGACGCGTCTTCCTTTACGCGTCTACCTTTACGCGTCTATTTTGACGCGTCTTATTTGACTTGTCCTGATCAGCTAAACTCAACATTCGGGCCAAAACAGGCCCCGCCCCGAAGAGGGACCCGCCGCGGGGCATCACCCCCGCGCAATCCTCTGTTCGGCGGGGTAAGCGGTATGGAACCGCGCCCTGATCACCAGCACAAACAGCAGCACCGCACCCAGTTGGTGGGTGATGGCAATATGCAGTTGCGCCGCTTGCAGCACCGTAAAGACCCCCAGCGCAACCTGCGCCAGCATCATCACCGCCATTACATTGAACGCCCCGCGCGTCGCCGCCACCGGGCTGCGGCGGGACCGCCACCACGCCAGCAGCCCGAGGGCAAAGGCGATGTAGCCTGTCATCCGGTGGTTGAACTGCACCAGCCCCGCATTCTCGAAGAAATTGCTCCACAGCGGCAGGTAGTCAAACGCGCCGGTGGGGAAGAAGCTCCCCGCCATGTCGGGCCATGTGGGGTAGCTCACCCCCGCATCAATGCCCGCCACCAGCCCGCCCAACATCACCTGCGCAAACAGCACTGCCAGCAGCAGGGTGGCAAGGCCCATCAGCCCCCCTTCCCTGCGCCGCCGCGCCTGCAACATTTCGGCGGCACTGCGGCGGATGCCGAGCACATACCACGTGATCAGCCCCAGAATGATGAAGGCCAGCCCAAGGTGCATGGCCAGCCGGTAGCTCGCCACATCCACCATCCGGCCCGTGAGGCCCGATGACACCATCCACCAGCCAAGCGCCCCTTGCAGCCCGCCCAGCACCCCAAGGCCAAGGAACCTGCCCTTATACCCCGTGGGAATTTGCTTGCGCAGCAGGAACCAGAAAAACCCAACGGCCCAGACCACGCCGATCATCCGGCCCAGCAGCCGATGCCCCCATTCCCACCAGAAAATCCCCTTGAAATCCTCAAGGGTCATCTGGTTGTTTTGCAGCTTGAACTCCGGCGAGGCCTGATATTTGGTAAATTCCTCGGCCCAGTCGGCATCCGACAGCGGCGGAATCGCCCCCGTCACCGGCTTCCATTCGGTGATGGAAAGCCCGCTATCGGTGAGGCGCGTCAGCCCGCCCACCGTAATCATTGCCAGCAGCATCACAAAGATCAGCCCCAGCCAGATGGTAATCGCCCTACGCGGCACCTCGCGTTTTTTCTGCACCTTGGGCGCGGCTTGCTTCTCTCCCACCTCTTCAAAAATAGTCCGGCTCATTCAACCCTCTCCCCCAAGCGGCCCGTGGCGGCGCTCGGCTATGGCTTTGATCACCCCGTGCAGGGTGCGCACGTCTGCATCGGTGAGCGGCAGACGGCTAAACATGTTATTCAGGTTTTCCAGCATAGAGATGCGCTTGTCCGGTGGAAAGAAAAACCCGACATCATCGAGCCGCGCTTCCAAATGCCGCAGAAAGGCCTGCACCTCGCCTGCCTCGGCATAGCGGGATTTGCTGAGGTCCAGATGCTCCGCCTCGCCCCCCGCCAACCGTCGCCATTCATAGGCCAGCAGCAGCACCGATTGCGCCAGGTTCAGCGAGGCAAAGGCGGGGTTCACCGGCACCGAGATAAAGGCATTGGCCTGCACGATGTCCTCATTGGCCAGCCCTGCCCGCTCCGGCCCGAACAGAATGCCCACCCTTTGCCCGCTGGCAATCAGCCCGTGGGCCTTTTCCATCGCCCGCTCGGGGGTCATCACCACCTTGGTGAGGTCGCGCCTGCGCGCCGTGGTGGCAAAGATATAGTTGAAATCCTTGGTGGCCTCCGCAGTGGTCTCGCGCACCTGAATCCGGTCCAGCACCCTGCCCGCGCCCGAGGCCAGCGCCACCGCCCGCGGGTTGGGCCAGCCATCGCGCGGGGCGACAAGGCGCATCCGGTCCAGCCCGAAATTCCACATCGCCCGCGCCGCCGCGCCGATGTTTTCGCCCATCTGCGGCTTGACCAGAATAATCGCGGGCGTCGGCCCCTGCCAGCCCTCATCCTGCCTGTGATCGGTTCCCGACATTGTGTTCCCTTTTGTGCTTGGCGGGTGATACGATGGGCTGGAAACAGATGCAAATACTTGTTAGGTATACAACCGCATACCGCTCTTTCCTTTTGCGCCCAAATAGCGTAAAAGCATCCGAATCTTTCATAAAAGGGGCAGAACATGGCCAAGATTAAAGTAGATAACCCGGTGGTGGAGCTGGACGGCGACGAGATGACCCGCATCATCTGGCAGTTCATCAAGGACAAGCTCATCCTGCCTTACCTTGATATTGACCTGAAATATTATGACCTTGGCATGGAAAACCGCGACGCCACCGATGACCAGGTGACCATCGACGCCGCCCACGCCATCCAGAAATACGGGGTGGGCGTGAAATGCGCCACCATCACGCCCGACGAGGCCCGGGTGGAGGAATTCGGCCTGAAAAAGATGTGGAAGTCCCCCAACGGCACCATCCGCAACATTCTCGGCGGCACCATCTTCCGCGCCCCGATCATCTGCAAAAACGTCCCCCGCCTTGTGCCGGGCTGGACGGACCCGATCGTCATCGGCCGCCACGCTTTTGGCGACCAATACAAGGCCACCGATTTCCGCTTTCCCGGCAAGGGCAAGCTGAGCATGAAGTTTGTCGGCGAAGACGGCACGGTGATTGAAGAAGAGGTTTACGATAGCCCCTCCGCTGGCGTGTTCATGAGCATGTATAACCGCGACGACAGCATCGCCGATTTCGCCCGCGCCTCGATGAACTACGCGCTCAGCAAGGGCTGGCCGCTGTATCTTTCCACCAAGAACACCATCATGAAGGCCTATGACGGCCGCTTCAAGGACATCTTTCAGGAGATTTTCGACGCCGAGTTTGCCGACAGGTTCGCCGAGGCCGGCATCACCTACGAGCATCGCCTGATCGATGACATGGTGGCATCGGCGCTGAAATGGTCGGGCAAATTCGTCTGGGCCTGCAAGAATTACGACGGCGACGTGCAGTCTGATACGGTTGCGCAGGGCTTCGGCTCGCTCGGGTTGATGACCTCGATCCTGATGACGCCCGACGGCAAAATCGTGGAATCCGAGGCCGCCCACGGCACCGTGACCCGCCACTATCGCCAGCACCAGAAGGGCGAGGCGACCTCGACCAACTCGATTGCCTCCATCTATGCCTGGACCGGCGGGCTGAAGCACCGCGCCAAGCTGGATGACAACGCCGCCCTGATGAGTTTCGCCGAAACGCTGGAAAAGGTGATTGTGGACACGGTCGAGAGCGGCTTCATGACCAAAGACCTGGCGCTTCTGGTCGGGCCAGAGCAAAAATGGCTCACCACCGAGGGCTTCCTTGAAAAACTCGACGAAAACCTGCAAGCGGCTTTGGGCTAGAGCGTTTCAGGTTTTGACGGAAGCGTAGCCTGCGTTTTTGAAATAGTTTGCACACTCTTCCGCGGTGATGCGCTCGAGGGTGG
The DNA here is from genome assembly GCA_026995265.1 of Paracoccaceae bacterium. Taxonomy (GTDB): domain Bacteria; phylum Pseudomonadota; class Alphaproteobacteria; order Rhodobacterales; family Rhodobacteraceae; genus UBA3077. The sequence goes on along the minus strand of JALWPC010000561.1, from coordinate 35 downwards.
TGCCGACGGCGCGCCAGAGGGTGTCTCTTGAGCGG
>JALWPC010000560.1 GCA_026995265.1 Paracoccaceae bacterium | reverse complement strand
GGCCATGAGCGCCAGCCAGAACAGGGCGGCGTTCTGGTTGTATATCAACCCGATATAGGCGGTGGCGGCAAGGAAGGCTCCACCTGCAACACGGGTCGGAAAGGCGGGGGATGCGTGTTTGAGGGCGCTGGTGAGAAAGCCGGTAAGCCGCTGCCCCGCATGGCGCGGGGTGAGAGTGAGGGGCGGAATGGCCACCGCCAGCAAAGGGGTGATAAAGGCAAACAGGGTGGCGTAAAAGCCGGTGTCGCGCTCTATCAGCAATAGCCACGAGGCCCCGAATGCGCCGATCAGGCCCAGCGCCGAAAGCCACGCCCAGCGTTTGTAGGCGTCTATTGCCAGGGCCACGGCGCCGATAAGGGCGATGTAGAGATGCAGCGGGCCCGCGTTATCCGCGCCGCCGCCGACCAGAAACGGTGCGGCCAGAGCGCCAAATACGCCCAGCGTGGCCAGAAGCGGGCCATAGAGCCAGCCCAGCACAATGGCGGCGGCCCCGGTGAGGGCAAGGCCGACGAAGGCGGTTTCTGAGCCGATGAGGCCGTAAAGCATACGGGCAGAAAGCACACCTGCGAAGATGGCCACCAGGCCGGCACCGGCGAAAACCGAGGGAATCAGGGCAAATCTGCCCGTGCTGTCCCTGCCGGATTTGCGCCGGAAATACGCGCCGCCTGCAATAAGCGCCACGCCAAGGCCAATGGCCGCAAACACCCGCATACGGGGGCTCAGCAGGCCGTTTTCCACGCCGTATTGCACAAGGAAAACCCCGGCAAGGGCGAGGGAAATGCCTGCGAGAATGAACACCCAGTTATCTTGCGCCCACGCGCTGGCCTGCCTGAATTTTTCGTCGCTGAACACAAAGGATGTGCGCTTGGGCCTGACCTTGGGCGCGGGGTGCCATGCGGTGGCGGGCTTTGCTTCTTCAGGCGGGTGCGCAGGGGCAGGGGTGGCCTCTTCGGGGCCGTGCGCGACCGGGGTTGGCGTTTGCGAAGACAAAGCGGCTTCCAGCGCGCTGACGCGGGTTTTCAACCGGCCAAGGGCGATCAGCAGGTAAAGCAGACCGCCGATTATGACGAGCAGAGCCAGCATTCCGAATATAACAAATTCGTTCATATTCACCCCCGTTTTGCAGGGGAGATTACCACATATTCAACCTGTTACAATCTACCCCTGAGCGGCCCTGCGCCAATTTGGCCTTTTGCATATTCCGCGCGGCACCCCAGCTAAGAGGAAACGAAAGGAGTTCCTATGGCTTTGCCCCCGCGCTTTCCGATTACCCCCGCGCAGATTGACGAGGTTGTCACCCGCTTTTATGCACGGGTGCGCCAACATGAGGTGCTGTCTCCGGTGTTTTTTGCCAGCATTCCCGATGAGGCCCCCCGCTGGGAACGCCATGAGGCGAAAATCGCGCGTTTCTGGCGCAATGCGATTTTGCACGAGCGCAGTTATAGCGGCAATCCGCAACACATGCATTCGATGCGCCCGATGATCAAGCCGGAGCATTTCGCCATTTGGCTGGGCGTGTTTGACGAGGTGCTGGACGAGGTTTTGCCTGCCGAAACGGCAGCAAGCTGGAGCGCGCTGGCCCACAGAATTGGGGCGGGTCTGCGGATGGGCGTGGTGGCAAACCAGGCGCGCGCAGGCGGGGTGCCGCGGCTTCGGTGATAGTTAAAAAATTCCCGGCGATTCCTGAACAACATGCTGTAATATATAAATATAACCGGCGTTCGAAATAACTACATTCCTAGGAATGTAGTTATTTTGGCCATGCGGTTTTGTGCGGGGGCGGGCCTGCTCGGTGGCGGCGCGCCGGGGCTGGTGTTTGCGGCGGGTGATGGTTGCGCGCCGCACTCAGACATCGCGCTGGTCTGGCCGCTTTTTTACGGGCTGGACATAAAAGCCAATCCCTCCCAATATGTTTTGAACGGGAGGTCAAAAAAAATGGCGGATGCAAAAACGGCTTTGGTGATCAGCGCCCATGCGGCGGATTTTGTCTGGCGGGCGGGCGGCGCGATTGCCCTGCATCAGAAGCTTGGCTACGAGGTCACGGTGTGTTGCCTGTCTTATGGCGAGCGCGGGGAGAGCGCCAAGCTGTGGAAGCAGGGCGGCATGACGCTGGAAAAGGTCAAGGCCGCGCGGCGGGGCGAGGCAGAGAACGCGGCGGCGGCGCTGGGCGTGCATGACATCCGGTTCTTTGATCTCGGGGATTATCCGCTGGAGATGGACCGCGCCGCCAAGGAGCGGCTGGTGGATCTGATCCGCGCGGTGCGACCGGCCTTCATGATGAGCCATTCGCATTATGACCCCTATAACACCGACCATGCCTATGCCACCAAGGTGGCGATGGAGTGCCGGATGATCGCGCAGGCCTGGGGGCATAACCCGGGCGAGCAGGTGCTGGGCGCGCCGCAGCTTTACCTTTTCGAGCCGCATCAGAGCGAGCAGATGCAGTGGAAGCCGGATGTATTTCTGGACATCACCGAGGTGTGGGACCAGAAGCGCGCCGCGATTGAATGTATGCAGGGGCAGGAGCACCTGTGGCAGTTTTACACCAATCTGGCCGAAAACCGTGGCAACCATTTCCGGCGTAATTCCGGCGGGCAAGCGGGCGGGCGCGCGGCGCGCTATGCCGAAGGGTTCCAGAGTGTGTATCCGCGCACGGTGGATGAGCTATGAGCGTGGTGGTGCAGGATATAAAACGGGCGGCGCCGGAGGTGGTGAAGGCCCTGGGTGCGTGTGGGGTGGCCACGGTGCATGAAGCAATGGGGCGCAAGGGGCTGATGGCACCGAACATGCGGCCCATTCAGACGGGCGCGCGGGTGGGCGCGTCGGCGGTGACCATCTCGGCCCCGCCGGGGGATAACTGGATGCTGCATGTGGCCATAGAGCAGATTCGCGCGGGGGACATGCTGGTGCTGGCCCCGACCTCGCCGTGCTCGGACGGGTATTTCGGTGACCTGCTGGCGACATCGGCGAAGGCGCGCGGGGGCGTTGGGCTGGTGATTGATGCGGGCGTGCGGGACGTGGCAGACCTGCGGGAGATGGGGTTTGCGGTGTGGAGCACGGCGGTTTCGGCGCAGGGGACGGTGAAGGAAACGCTGGGTTCGGTGAATGTGCCCGTGGTGTGTGCGGGGGCGGTGGTAAATGCGGGTGATGTGATTGTCGCCGATGATGACGGGGTATGCGTGGTGCCCGTGGCGGAGGCCGGGGCGGTG
>JALWPC010000559.1 GCA_026995265.1 Paracoccaceae bacterium | reverse complement strand
CAGGTAGCTGGTGTTGGTGGCAAGGATGGCGCCAAGTGGCAGGGCGGCGGCGAGCCTGGCGATGACCTGTTGCTTGACGGCAAGGTCCTCGAACACCGCCTCTAGGCCGAGGTCGGCATTTTGGGCGGCGGCGTAATCGTCGGATACGGTTAGATTGCTCTGTAGACATGTCATATTTGACATGTCTATTTTGCCACGTTTCACCGCGCCCTCAAGGATGCGCTCCACACGGCCACGGCCTGCCGCGGCGGCCTCGGGGGAGACCTCGATCAGCACCACCTTGAGGCCCGCAAACAGCATCGAGGCGGCAATGCCCGCCCCCATCAAGCCGCCGCCGACAATGGCGACGGTTTCAACTGCGCGCGGGCTGGCCCCCTTGACGGCCGCTGGCTTGGCCGCTGCCCGCTCAGCAAAGAACGCATGGCGCAGGGCTTTGGATTCGGGCGATTGCCGCAGCTTAAGGTGCAATTCGCGCTCACGGCGCTGGCCCTCGGCGAAATCGGTTTCACAGGCCCAGAGCAGGGCGTCGAGATTGTGAAACGGGGCTTTGGCCCCCTTGGCGGATTTCTGAAGCCTGGCGCGGGTGGCTTTGAGCGTGGCGGGGTCGGGCGCAGGGCAGGGGCGGGCGCTTATGGGCGTGGGGGCAGCGCCCCCCTCCCCCGCAGGCGGGGAAGGGGGGCGCCTAGAGGCGAGGTCGGCGATTAGCTCTTTGGCGGCGGTGTTGAGGTCGTCGGTCAGCAGGTCAAGCCCGCCCGCTTCGAGGAAGCTCTGGGCGTCCACCATCTTGCCGGTGGTGGCCATGTCGCAGGCCAGATCAAAGCCGATGAGGCGGGGCAGGCGCTGGGAGCCACCTGCACCCGGGATCAGGCCGACGGTGACTTCCGGCAGGCCAAAGCGGGTGCCGTTTTGCGCGATGCGATAGGCGCAGCCAAGCGCGATTTCCAGCCCGCCGCCCAGCACCGTGCCATGGAGTAGCGCCACCCACGGGGCGGGGCTGGCCTCTATGGCGGCGACCACATCGGGGAGGTCGGGGGCTTGGGCGGGGGCGTCAAACTCGGCCATATCACCACCCGCAATCCATGTGCGGCCTGCGCAGCGCAACAGCACGGCGCGGGCGCCTGATGCTTCGGCGACGGCCTCCATCAGCCCCTGGCGCACCGCTTGCGAGGTGGCGTTCACCGGCGGGTTGTCGATGGTGACATGGAGAATGTCATCCACCAGTTCGGTGGTCACGGTTGGCATGGCGGCTCCCTTTTTGAGGCTTACTATTGACCGCATGGTCGGCTTATGTAAAGTGGGAAAAAAGGGGAGGGCCACTTTGGCCAAAATATCTGCACAAGAACGGGCCGAGCGTTCCCGCGATGCGATGTGGGGCGGGGATGAGGCCTCGCGCTGGCTGGGGATGACCTGCGAGCGGGTCGGGCCCGGCGAGGCGGTGGTGACCATGCGCCTTGAGGCCCACCACTGTAACGGCCACAAGACATGCCACGGGGGCATCAGCTATGCGCTGGCCGACAGCGCCTTTGCGCTGGCCTGCAACAGCTATAACCAAATCGCCGTGGCCCAGCACAATTCGATGACCTATATTGCGCCGGCCTATGCGGGCGATGTGCTCACCGCCCACGCGGTGGAGCGCGCCCGCTTTGGCCGCTCGGGCCTGTATGACGTGCGCATCACCAACCAGAACGGCGAGCTGATCGCCGAATTTCGCGGCGGCGCGCGGGTCATTCGCGGCCGGCATTTTGAGGAGGACACCCCATGAAAGACCTGACCCCGGACCGCAGCGAGCTTGACCCGATAGAGATTGCCTCGCTGGACGAAATTCAGGCGCTCCAGCTTGAGCGGATGAAGTGGTCGCTGAACCACGCCTATAAAAACGTGCCGTTTTACAAGGCGAGCTTTGATGCGGCGGGGGTGCACCCGGATGACCTCAAGTCACTGGCCGACCTTGCGAAATTTCCGTTTACCCTCAAGCAGGACCTGCGGGACAATTACCCGTTTGGCATGTTTGCCGTGCCCCGTGAACAGATCATCCGCGTTCATGCCTCAAGCGGCACCACGGGGCAGCCCACCGTGGTGGGCTATACCCAAAACGATATTTCCACATGGGCCGATGTGGTGGCCCGCTCGATGCGCGCCAGCGGCACGCGGGCGGGCGATGTGGTGCATGTGGCCTATGGCTACGGGTTGTTCACCGGCGGGCTTGGTGCCCATTACGGGGCCGAGCGGCTGGGCTGCACCGTGGTGCCGGTGAGCGGCGGCATGACCAATAGGCAGGTGCGGTTGATCGAGGATTTTCAGGCCAGCACCATCATGGTAACGCCGAGCTATATGCTGTCAATCTTGGATGAATACCGCGCGCAGGGCCGTGACCCGCGCGAAAGCCCGCTGAATGTGGGCATCTTCGGGGCCGAGCCGTGGACGAATGCCATGCGGGCCGAGGTGGAGGCGGCCTTTGACATGCATGCGGTGGATATATACGGCCTGTCCGAGGTGATCGGGCCCGGGGTGGCCAATGAATGCGTGGAAACCAAGGACGGGCTGCACATCTGGGAGGATCACTTCTACCCCGAAATCATCAACCCCGAAACCGGCGAGGTGGTGGCCGACGGGGAGCCGGGCGAACTGGTGTTTACCAGCCTGACCAAAGAGGGATTCCCGATTATCCGCTACCGCACGCGGGACCTCACGCGGCTGCTGCCGGGCACCGCGCGCTCCATGCGGCGGATGGAGAAGATCACCGGGCGCACCGATGATATGATCATCCTGCGCGGGGTAAACGTGTTCCCCACCCAGATTGAAGAGCAGATCATGGCGGTGGAGAGCCTGGCGCCGCATTTCCAGATCGAGCTGACCCGCACGGGCCGGATGGATGCCATGGTGGTGCATGTGGAGGCCACGGCGCAGGCGGCCAATGCTGAGGCCCGCGCCGCCTCGGCCGCCGAACTGGCGCGGCGGATCAAATCCATGGTCGGGGTGTCGGCACAGGTGGATGTGACCGAGCCTGAGCAGGTGGCGCGCTCGCAGGGCAAAGCGGTGCGGGTGGTTGACAACCGCCCCAAGGGCTGAGCCATGGCCCGCACCATCGCCAAGGACCACGACGAAAAACGGGTGGCCATCCGCATGGCCGCTGCGCGGATATTTGCCGCGCAAGGGGTGGATCGCGCCTCGATGAGCGCCATTGCCAAGGCTTGCGGCATTTCCAAGGCG
>JALWPC010000558.1 GCA_026995265.1 Paracoccaceae bacterium | reverse complement strand
TGGGCGGGGAAGGCTTGCAAGACATCGCCGAGAACGGGGACTTCGGGGAGGGAGGGGAACAGGCGTTTCATGGGGGCTCCTTGGGGTTTTGGGCAGAGTAGCGCCAAAGGGCAGGCAAAGAAAAGGGCCGCCCGAAGGCGACCCTTAAACATTTGGCCAAGCGGCAGGGCTTACATCATGCCGCCCATGCCACCCATGCCGCCCATGTCGGGCATTGCAGGGGCCGCGCCTTTTGGCTCTGGCTTGTCGGCGATCATGGCCTCGGTGGTGATCAACAGGCCAGCGATAGAGCCTGCATCCTCAAGCGCGGTGCGCACCACTTTGGCGGGGTCGATGACGCCGAACGCGAACATGTCGCCATATTCTTCGGTTTGCGCGTTGAAGCCGAAGCTGGTGTCGTCGCTCTCGCGCACCTTGCCAGCCACCACGGCCCCGTCAACACCGGCATTGTCGGCGATCTGGCGCAGCGGCGCTTCCAGCGCGTGGCGCACAATGGAGATACCCGCATCCTGATCAGCATTTTCGCCCTTCAGGCCGTCAAGCCCTTTGGCGCCCTGCATCAGGGCCACGCCACCGCCAACAACCACGCCTTCCTGCACGGCGGCACGGGTTGCGTTCAGGGCATCGTCCACGCGGTCCTTGCGCTCTTTCACCTCAACCTCGGTGGAGCCACCCACGCGGATCACAGCCACACCGCCCGCCAGCTTGGCCAGGCGCTCCTGCAGCTTCTCGCGGTCATAATCAGAGGTGGTTTCCTCGATCTGCTGCTTGATCTGGGCCACGCGGGCTTCGATCTCGGCCTTCTCGCCATTGCCGTCCACAATTGTGGTTTCGTCTTTGGTGATGGTGATCTTCTTGGCGGTGCCGAGCATTTCCATGCCGACATTCTCCAGCTTCATGCCAAGGTCTTCGCTGACCACCTGGCCACCGGTGAGCACCGCGATGTCTTGCAGCATGGCCTTGCGACGGTCGCCAAAGCCAGGGGCCTTGACAGCGGCGATTTTCAGCCCGCCGCGCAGTTTGTTGACCACCAGCGTGGCCAGCGCTTCGCCGTCCACATCTTCAGCAATGATCAGCAAAGGCTTGCCGGACTGGATGACGGTTTCCAGGAGCGGCACCATGGGCTGAAGCGAAGAGAGCTTTTTCTCGTGCAGCAGCACAAGGCAATCTTCCAGCTCGGCAACCATTTTGTCGGGGTTGGTCACGAAGTAGGGGCTGAGGTAGCCGCGGTCGAACTGCATACCTTCCACCACTTCGGTTTCGGTCTCCAGGCCTTTGTTTTCCTCAACCGTGATCACGCCCTCATTGCCCACGCGCTGCATGGCGTCGGCGATTTGCTGGCCAATCTCGGATTCGCCATTGGCGGAAATGGTGCCCACCTGCGCCACTTCTTCAGAGTCCTTCACCTCGCGGGCCATGGATTTGATGGCCTCCACAACATTGGCTACGGCCATGTCGATGCCCCGCTTCAGGTCCATCGGGTTCATGCCTGCGGCCACGCGCTTCATGCCTTCGCGCACAAGGGCCTGGGCCAGAACCGTGGCGGTGGTGGTGCCGTCACCGGCGGTGTCATTGGTGCGCGAGGCAACCTCTTTCACCATCTGCGCGCCCATGTTCTCGAACTTGTTTTCCAGCTCGATCTCTTTGGCCACCGAAACACCGTCCTTGGTGATGCGCGGCGCGCCGAAAGATTTGTCGATCACCACATTGCGGCCTTTCGGGCCGAGGGTCACCTTTACAGCATTGGCGAGAATATCCACGCCGTTCAGCATCAGGTTGCGGGCGTCTGTGTCGAATTTTACGTCTTTTGCAGCCATGTTCTTAGCTCCTTCGGAATTGGGTTAGGCAATGATGCCCATAATGTCGGATTCTTTCATGATCAGCAGGTCTTCGCCGTCGAGCTTGATCTCGGTGCCGGACCATTTGCCAAACAACACCTTGTCGCCCGCTTTTACGTCCATCGGGATCCGGTTGCCGGCCTCGTCACGCGCGCCGGTGCCCACAGAAACAATCACGCCCTCGGAAGGCTTTTCTTTGGCGGCGTCAGGGATGATCAGCCCGCCAGCGGTTTTCTCGTCGCTCTCGATGCGGCGAACCACAACGCGATCTTGCAATGGGGTAAATGCCATTTTGGATGCTCCTTTTGGTTTGTCCAAACGGTGGATTTTCATTTAATAGCACTCACCACCTTCGAGTGCTAACGGAAGGTATTTAGGGGGCGGGAAGGGGGGAGTCAAGGGCAGGATGCCGCAGGAGGTGGGGGATTTGTAGGGTGGGTGCTTGCACCCACCACCTGGGCGCAATGGTGGGTGCAAGCACCCACCCTACGGAGCGAGCGCGCACCTCCAGTATTTATGGCCTACTATATAGGTCAAGGTCACTCCTTAGATGCACGAAAGCCCGCGCTTGCGCACGGGCCTCGGAAAGAAGGCAATCAAGATTGCGCTTCGCCTAATCATATAGCGCCAATGGCGCTGAAAGTCAAGAACATATAAGCGCAAAAACAGTCATATAAGCGAAAAACAGTTACTTCTCCAAACCATAATCCGTCAGCCCCTCAACCCCCTTCAACGTCAGCCCATACACCCCGCGCTCCAACCGCTCGAACCATCCGTAATGGTCCGCTGCCATAATCCGTGTGGCCGTCGGCACCTCGGCCCCTTTGGCCACAAGCGCCCCTTTGCTCGGCCCATTCGCCTGCAAAAACCCCGCGCATTTCAGCGCATCTTGGCGGTAAGACGTAATAATCCCCACCTTAGTCGCCCCGCCCTTATTCGGGTCCCCCACCCGCCGCGCAAACTCCCGCAGCAGCCGCGCCTTGCGTTTGGGCGATTTGCGCGGGGTAAACGGCCCGGGGTCGGCCAGCGGCTCCACGAAGCCATCGCGTAGCCGCACGGTGAGCAGGCCGAGGCCAAGCTGCCTGCACAGCCGCGTGTTATCCTTCAGCGCCTTGGCTTTGGGGGGCTTGGGGATCGCCAGGTAAACAAGGTCCGACACCTTTTGCCGCGCCAGCCCCTGATGCACCAGCGCCAGCGAAAACCCGAGCTTCAGCTCCACCAGCACCGGCTCCTCCGCACCCCGCATCGCCACCACATCCACCGCGCCAATCTCGCCCTTCACCACATACCCCTGCCCCTCCAGAAAGGTTTTCACCGGTGCGTAAAGGTCTGTCTCACGGGGTTTCATCCGCCCAATTTGCCAGAGCCCCCGCCGATTGCAAACCGTTT